>CAYXYA010000447.1:0-1971 GCA_964469185.1 uncultured bacterium
GGGCCATGGCCGCGCTTGATTCTTCGGGAGGTATTTATCTAGCCGGGGCTACATATTCTAATGATTATCCAACGACCACTGGGGTTTACCAAACCAGTCTTAGTAGTGCAGGCGAGGACATATTTGTAACCAAGCTTTTTGTCTTTCCAACTCCCACACCAACGATTACACCTACTAGCACACCCACCAATACACCAACTGTTACAAATACCCCAACTGTTACTCCTACACCTACCCCAGGGCTTCGTGTGTGGCCGAATCCATACAATCCCGGCAACGGGACCGGGTATTTTCACGCTGGCTACGTTGGGGTTGGTACGACTATGAGTATCTACACCGCTTCGGGTGAACCGGTAATAACTGGATTACAGCCCGTCAATGGCACGATCGACTGGGATGGGCGGAATAAAAATGGCGCCGTGGTTTCATCCGGCCTCTATGTTTATCTCATCCGAAACGGCCAAACGACCTTGCTTGAAGGTAAGTTCTTAGTCATCATCGGCAAATAACTTGCCAGTACCTAAAAAGGCAGAAATCATTAACCACCAAGGCACCAAGACACCAAGTACGGCATTGTTTTTGAGAACCGCACAACGAGAACATAAATCTTCAAAAACGATTATCTTTTCGGATTTTTACCTTTCAACCTTTAACCTTCTCACTTTTCTATTTTTTTGTTTTCCTTTAGCTGTCTCCGCCCAAGTGAATGGGGTGGGCAGTACAAGTGCGAATTTCGAGAAGATCGGTATGGGTGCTAGGGCCGTAGGTATGGGCGAGGCTTTTACGGCGGTGGCGGATGACGCGACGGCGAACTTCTGGAATCCGGCGGGGTTGATCTTGGCCCGAGGCACCGAGCTTTCATTCACCCACGGAGAATGGTTTGCGGGTATCACCGATGAGTATCTGGCTTTCAGCTCGAACCTAGGGCGCTTTGGGGCCATCGGGGGAAGCGTGCAATTCTTGAATTCGGGAACTTTCCCGGGAGCCAAGGAGAATCCGGACGGCACTTACGGTGGTGTCGGGGAAAGCATCAGCTACACCGGCGACCAGGCTTCAGCCGCTTACGCCCAAAGGCTGGGCAACTGGATACCCGGTGATTTTTTCAAAAAATCTCTTTTGGGTATCAAGTTCAACGCGGTGGGGGAGAGCATCTCAACGATCAATACCACCGCCATTTCTTGCGATCTCGGTTATATGTACGAGGCCATCCGCAAGACGCTTTTTCTGGGCACGGTCATCTCCAACCTGGGTTCGGACATCCAGAGTTTCTCAATGCCCCTCAATTACAACCTGGCTGGCTCCCTGCGGCTTCATGAAGTATTGATGAAAAAAGACCAGAACATCATCGCCATGGAGACGGTCGGTTATATCGACTCCGGGTTGGGTTTCAAGGTGGGCGACGAGTACCGCCTGAACTTCGACGATAACGCGGCGGCTTTACGGTTGGGTTATCGAACGGGGAACGCTCTGAGCGATGTGACTAATTTGACGGCGGGTGTGGGTCTTTATCATCAATTTGCCGACGTGGAGATAAGCGTGGATTACGCCTTTGTTCCATACAGTATCTTGGGCAATACCCATCGGATCACCCTCAACATTGTCGATGGCGGTAATACGATCCCCGTCAGTATTAAAGTCGAGTCAGCCCCGACTTTTGTCTTGGGACAAGAAAATTTGGAAGTTGCCCTCACTACCAAAAGTGAACAGCCTATTTCCCGTTGGAGAGTCAGTGTTGTGGACGCTTCTGGCCGGTTGATGGAGACGCTTACGGGAACGGGAAGTCCTCCTCCTCGTTATTCCTGGGATGGTAAAAATCTGGCTGGGGAATTGGTGTCTGAGGGCAAGTACTCCGTTACCATGGAAGCGACCGATGAAGATGACCAAACGTCCAAGTCCACCCCACGCCAAGTAACAGCTCAATGGGTTCCCAAGAAAGTACCTTACCAATATGCCTATGGAGTTCCCGGCGAT
>CAYXYA010000448.1:0-378 GCA_964469185.1 uncultured bacterium
TCCTTCAAAGGTCTGGGCCAAGACCTGGTAGAAGCCGGAACCAGGGACCGCTTGTATGAAAGCTCCCAAAAGTACCGTCGATATAATTCTTTGAAAACGCCTCATATAATCTACCTGTCTAAGTTTAGATTGATATCCTTAATAAGAGGAGGGGCTTTTGGGCCCAAGAATGAGATTAAAAGACCTATGAAAATATAGGACTTTTGACTCATCTGATTTTGCGCATGGATTCGTTTGCCTGTCTGAGGCAAATTTGATTAAATGGATTCGAAATTTATGTATTTTATTTACGACTCAGATTGTTCTTTCTGCGAAGGGTTCGCCCGGTGGGTCAAACAAAGGAATCGGAAGGGAAAGCTCGATCTGATTCCATTCGAA
>CAYXYA010000448.1:388-1096 GCA_964469185.1 uncultured bacterium
AAGTTTTCACATAGTAACTTCTGAGAGGTCCCTTTTCAGCGGCCCCGAAGCCATCCCCTTCATTGCCGAGAGGACCCTCCCGGCGGGCAAATTTCTTAAATCAGTTCTGATGAGCACACCAGGTTCGAAATCCTTGCTGAATCTCGCGTATAAATGGGTTTCAGAACACCGCTGGGATTGAGACAGATATGTGTCGACTCTTCGGACAAATCTCTTTAAAACCTGCTCTGGCAGAAGATTTTCTCCTGGATTCGGACTTTTCTTTTTTTAAGCAAAGCTACATCAAGCCCGGGAACGAACAAAAGGACGGGTGGGGGGTAGGTTCCTATTTAGGAAACGGCTCTTCTCCCAAACTTCTTGTCACCAAAAGCCCCCATCCTCTTTTCAAAGAAAAGAATCGCTTCCAACGGTTGGCCCGATCCCTCAAATCCCGGATCGTAATCGGCCATATCCGTTATGCCTCCAACCCCAGAGGCATTCCCAAAAAACAACTCATTTCCCTCGCCAATAGCCAACCCTTCAATTCCGGCAGACTCGTTTTTGCGCACAATGGGACCCTGCAAATTCCGGATGAAGTGTTCGCTTTTTTGGGAAGCTACCAGAAAAATATCCGCGGCAAAAACGACAGCGAGGTGTACTTTTGGCAATTCGTGAAATTCCTGGATGCCTATGGTGATATCCCCAAGGCCCTAAAAGCCTGCGTGGAAG
>CAYXYA010000448.1:1106-1964 GCA_964469185.1 uncultured bacterium
GAAAGGCTGTCGGACTCGCTACCCGCGCAAAAAGAGCCCCTACACGGGGCTCAACACGTTGGTAAGCGATGGAAAAGCATTATACGCCATGTGTCATTACCCCGCGAATCCCGACTCCAAATCCTTGTGCAACCCCGATCAGCCTTGGGGGAGAATGTGCCTCACCCGGCGCGATGGCCGGGTCATCATCTCCAGCGAAAAGATGGATCGCCGTCCATGGGACTTGTTTAAGGACCCCGAAATCATAGAGGTGAAGCCTCAAAACGGAAAGCTTCAAATTGCTCGTACGAGGTTTTCGATCTAATGGGAAGATGGATTTTGCTGTTTGTCCTATTTGTGCTGGGGGCCTGGTACCTTTTCACTTCCCAAAAGCCCCCGGCTCCCACCACGGCCCCATCCCCCGCGGAGAATCAGCCTCCTGCGCGACCGAACGTAATCATTTCTCCCGGAACGCTCGAAACTCTGAGGGGACTTCTTCAGGATTCGGACCCGCAGGTCCGTTGGTCGGCCATAGAAACCCTTTACCGCATGAATGACGGAGTTCTGGCAGCCCAACTGCCCCTCATCGTCGCCAATGAAATCGAACCCTCGATTAAGAAAAACGTATTTAACATGTTGGTAACGGCCAAAGATAAAAATGCTCTTCCCGTCTTGATTTCTGGGCTCAAAGATACGGATGGGGAGGTGAGCCAAGCCGCCCTCTCGGCCGTTGATTCCTTGGGGGACCCTGGGGCTCTGCCTTTTCTAGAGCAATGGGTGCAGGAATTGGACCCCGATTTGAGACCGCCGGTAACACAAACCATCAACCACCTAAGACAAATCATGAACGATAAACAAAAACAGCAAACTCAAGGGGTT
>CAYXYA010000449.1:0-1963 GCA_964469185.1 uncultured bacterium
TAAACCGTCATCAAAAACCGGTCTTTTTTCACCAGGTCTTTTGCCGATTGAAAGCTTTGAACGCGCTTCTCGGATGAATCTGGATTTTCCTGATAGCCGTCCTGAAAATTCGCGGAGCGGAAAGCCGCATCGGCCTCAATCCAGTTCCTCAATGTGGTTTGATTTTGAGGGGTGAATGGAATGATGCCCAGAAGTATCCCGCCGTCTTCCCGGTTCAACCCTTCTGACAGCCATTCCCACTGTCCCTCGGGAAAACGACGATGAAGGAAAGGTTCCAGATTGGCATCAGTCAAAACAGCCACCCACTGCGGGTTTGAGATCCGTAATGAAGTGTTGCGTTGGCGGTTAAAGGGATAGCAAGCGACCGGCAATACGGTATCATCGGCCATTTTCCCCAATTCAGTCAAAACATAGCCCGTGCCTTCTGCGCGGGCTTTTTCATTCAAACGCTGATAGGCACGAAAGCCCTCAACGCGCTTGTATTGCCAATGGCCTATATCCATCCAATTTTTTTGGTATGGGCCAAATAAATGATAGGTATCCAAAATCCCAGAAACGATCATGAACGTAGTAAAAACGGATCGAGCTTGGGGGGCTGATAGGGGCCGCAGAAGGGATCGGAGTCCGTAAACAATGACGATCAATAGGAACGGCATGATCGGGATAAGGCGGAACATCTCCAGATTGTTGGTCAATAGAGCAGGAAGAAAGCATAAAGGAATGGCGAGGAGCAAAAATCGTGAAGCGGGTTCTCGGCGAGTTCTCAAAAGTTCCAGAAGGCCTATGAAGAAACAGGCGGTCAAGAGCGGATTGAAAAGGCCTCCCCAGTAAGGTCCGTAGCCTTTTAAGTGGTCGCGGCCGGTCCAGAATAGATTGGTGAAGTAAAAGGCGGATTGGATCAAGTGACCCTTGAATGGGGAAGAACCGTCATACCAAACAAGGTTGAGATAAGAGCGCGGGTTTTTCAAGAACACTAAAGCCCAAGAAGCCAGCATCACGCCGCAGACGGTCATGAATGGCAAAAGAGTTTTCAAAAATGAACTGGAACGAGTTTTCCACAACACGAGAAAGATCAGGAGGGCCACGAAAGGCCAGGCGAAGTGGACTAAAAATCCAAGTCCCACCCAGAGGCTTAAAATCCAGATGTCTAGAGGGCTAGGCCGTCTCTTTTGAAGCCACCATCCCAGAAGGAAAAATGCGGTCAACTCCCAAAAGGAAAGAGTGGAAAAATAAGTGCAGAAACGGGAAAGGTAAAGAGGCCAAAAACTCAAGGCCAACAACGAGGTGAAGAGGAACGCCAAAGACTTGCCGAAAAAAAGCCGTGCGGCGCCATAACCTGCCAACAGGGAAAGCAGGGAAAGAAGGGAGGGATAAAACCAGAGGGTCGTCAGGGATGGTTCTGCGATCTTAAAGAGCAATCCTTGCGCCCAAAAAGTCATGGGCGGAAGCGGGTAGATCCAATAAAAAGGTTTCCAGATCCAACTTTCGGAAAGTTCTAGGGCGGAGGAAGCCAGATAACCTTCGTCATTGAGGGGCCAGACGGACAAAGAAGTTAATTTATAAAATCTTAAAAAAAGGGCGGCCGCGATCAAACCGGTCCAAACCGCGGGATGGATGGAGTCAAAGGCGAGGTTTTTGAAGGGTTTGCGCTTTTCAGGTAGCCCAGATAAAAGACGGAACGCGGCCCAAAGCCAGGGCGCGACGAGTCCCACAAAGATAATCCCGATTTTGACCGAGGCTGAAAGCGAAACATAAGAAGCGGTGGCGCTGGAAATCAGGAAATAGCAGAACAAAAACCAGGCGTTTTCAAGGAGGGGGGGGAAAATGCGTCCGGAGGTTTTTGTTCTCCTCATTAAGGTCTAACCACCATAGGACCAGCCCGTCGAGGAAAGGAGCAGAACTCCACTCGCGGAACCTAACTCGGCTTCAAACACCTCGGCCACGACCACCGCGTGGTCGCCGC
>CAYXYA010000450.1:0-1962 GCA_964469185.1 uncultured bacterium
GCTGAAGGCGCTTTGAAAGCGGGAGCGGCGGTGTTGGAACTCGGTGTCCCCTTTTCCGATCCCATCTCGGACGGACCGACGCTCCAAAAAGCGACCCAATATTCCCTGGAGCGCGGTACGCGTTTCGTGGACGTGTTCCGGATGATCGTGCGCCTCCGGGCCAAGGGCTACCGTCAGCCTCTTCTGGTCATGACCTATTTGAATATGATCGAGCAGTCCACCTGGCCGCGTTTCGCGGAGTCTTTATCGAAAGCCGGAGGGGACGGCGCGATCGTGCCCGACCTGCCGCTGGAGGAATACGGGGCGGCCCGGGTTGTTCTGGCTCGGAAAAAACTCGCCTTAATTCCTTTTATCGCGCCCACTTCCACGCCGGACCGGGTGAAAATGGCCGATGCCCAGGGAGCGCCTTTTTTGTATTATGTCTCGGTACTCGGCGTGACGGGCGCGCGCAAGACGCTGGCTTCCGGCCTCTTGAAGAACCTGTCTAGGCTCCGAAAAAAATTGAAGACCCCGGTCGTTGTGGGGTTCGGCATCTCCAATCCCGCTCAGGCGGCGCAGGTGGGCCGGGTGGCGGATGGGGTCATCATCGCCAGCGCGCTGGTGCAGCTCATCTCGAAAACGAAAGTCTCCCAGATCGACAGGAAGGTCGAGTCCTTCTGCCGAAGCGTGGTTCGAAAGCTGAAGTAACTTCTCAAGGAGCCGTCATTGGCCTGGTTCAAAAAACTTAAAAAACAGATCACGAGATCCGAGGGCAAGAAATCCGTCCAGGTGCCGCAGGGTCTTTACGGCAAATGCAAGAATTGCTCCGCGGTCCTCTATAACAAGGACTTGGACAAGAATTTGAAAGTTTGTCCTTCTTGCGGATATCACAATCAATTGTCGTCGCTCGAGAGGCTTTATTTGACCGTCGATTCCGGCACTTTCCAGGAATTGGACGAGAAGATGATCTCGGCGAATCCTTTAGGGTTCCCGGAGTACGAGGAGAAGGTGGTCAAGAGCCAGGAAAAGACCAAGATGAACGACGCGGTCGTGACCGGGTTCGGCAAGATCGACGGCCAGGACGCCTGCGTCGCCATCATGGAGTTCCAGTTCATGGGCGGCAGTATGGGGATCGTGGTCGGGGAGAAGATCACCCGTGCCATCGAGGCCGCGATCGAAAAGAAGATAGGGATGGTCATCGTGTCCGCTTCCGGCGGCGCCCGGATGCAGGAAGGTATCTTTTCTCTCATGCAAATGGCGAAGATCTCCGCGGCCCTGTCGCGCCTGGGCGCCGCGGGCCTGCCTTATCTTTCCGTCTTGACCGACGCGACGACCGGCGGCGTGGCCGCTTCTTTCGCCATGCTGGGCGACGTGAATATCGCCGAACCGGCCGCCATGATCGGATTCGCAGGCCCCCGGGTCATCGAGCAGACCATCCGCCAGAAACTTCCCAAGGGTTTCCAGCGTTCCGAATTCCTCGTGGACCACGGATTTGTGGATGTGATCATCCCCCGCCATGAGATGAAAGCCAGCCTCGGAAAGTATTTGAAGTTTCTTACGGCATAAATTAATTAGCCACAAATTTGCGCGAATTCTCGCTATTAAATAAACGACAAAAATCTGGATGCGAAAGACTTATGATCATTTTTTTAAATTTGAGAATATTTGCGCTCATTCGCGGCCATCGGTTCTTTAAGCTGTTATGAAAAAATATTCACGGCTGGAATCTCTCGAACAATTCGGCTGGCGCTTCGGACTGGAACCCACCCGGGCGCTCCTTGCTGAGTTAGGCGACCCTCAAAACAACCTTCAAGTCGTTCATGTGGCAGGGTCCAACGGCAAGGGTTCCACTTGCGCCTTCATAGCTTCCTTCCTCAAGCATTCCGGCTATAAAACGGGTTTATACACCTCGCCTCATCTATCCGATATCCGCGAGAGGTTCCGGATCAACGGGACCTGGATTCCGGCGTCCGAGCTTCAGCG
>CAYXYA010000451.1:0-1959 GCA_964469185.1 uncultured bacterium
GGTTTGGACGCGGCCTCTACTCTTACGGGTAAACCCGGGGAAGTGAACCTTCCGACCTTTCCTGCCCCTAATGGCGGTGTCATTTTGTCCTTCTCTGAACCGCAGTACAACATGAACGTTGGCCACCAGACAGTGATCAAACTCTACGGGGAAAATTTGGGCACTGTTGAAAAAATGCCCCTGGGCGTGGCCTTCAACCCCAATTTCCTGAAATATGTCTCCATTGCTTTAGCCTCGGACCAGATATCTCTCGACGATACTACCCTGGACGAGGAACACGGGCTCGTTCATTTGAAGGTCTCCTTCAAATCCGACCTCACAGCGAAGGGACCCGCCGAGTTAGCGGAGTTAACGTTGAATGGATCGTCCCCGGGTATTTCTTATCTCGTGTTTTTAAATACGAGATTTTCGGATAAGAGCGGAAAGGAAGCCCGTGCCCAGTCTCGAGCGTCGCGTATTGTCGTCAAATAAGCCGTTTTCAACCCTGAATGAAAAAGGGTTTACGCTCATGGAAATGCTGGTCGTCATGGCCATCCTCTCCATCCTGGCATTGGTGACCGTTCCCTATGTCGAAATCACGGTCAAGCGCAACAAAGAACTGGAACTTCACCGGGCCTTGAGAGAAATCAGGACCACAATCGACCAGGTCCATGAAGACTGGAAGCAGGGGCAGGTCTCTAAATTCGATAACTCCGTCAGCGAGGATGGTTATCCCAGGACCCTCGAAGTCATGGTCAACGGGGTGGGCCAAACGGGCCCCCGAGGCGTGAAAAAGAAGTATCTGAGACGAATTCCGTCGGATCCTTTCGGGGACGGCTCTTTAGCCCCAGAGAAACAGTGGGGACTTCGCAGTTATCAGGACAAGGCCGATTCGACCCAATGGGGAGGCCAGGACGTTTGGGATGTATATAGCGCCAACGATGGGAAGGCTCTGGACGGGACAATCTATCATGATTGGTAGAAACCGAAGGAACGAAAGGGGATTTACTCTCGTCGAGTTGTTGGTTGTACTCGCGGTCATCGCTCTTTTAGCCGGGTTGGTGGCGCCGATGGCGATCCATAAGATACGAGACTCCAAAGAGTCGGCCTTGAAGGAAGACTTACATAATTTTCGCAAGGCGATCGACGATCATTACGCAGATAACGGTAAATATCCCGTGCGGTTGGAAGATCTGGTCGAAAAAAAGTATTTTCGGGTCGTTCCCGTCGATCCTACGACGGGTAGCGATAAGACATGGGTTTTATCCTTATCGGATGACCCAAAACAGAAGGATGGGATCGTGGATGTGCATAGTGGTTCGACGGAAAAATCGGTGGACGGAGCGCCTTACAATGAATGGTAGAAGAAAACTAAAAAAAATCGATCAATCCGGGTTCACGCTCATTGAGCTGTTGGTGGTGTTGACTATCCTGGCTTTATTGGCGGCGCTGGTGGGCCCGACACTAGTGGATCGGTTGAAACCGGCCAAACAATCGGTCGCAAGGGCCGAAATCGAGAATTTTTCATCAGCTCTCGATAGTTTTTACGTGGACGCGAGCCGTTACCCATCCTCGGGCGAAGGGCTTCACGCCTTGTGGGAAAAACCGGACGGCGCCAAAAACTGGAAAGGTCCTTATCTGAAAAAAGAAGTTCCGAACGACCCTTGGGGAAACCCCTACGTTTATCGATCGCCCGGCCTTCATGGAAATTACGATCTCATTTCCTACGGAGCGGACGGGAAAGAGGGCGGGGAAGGCGAGAATGTCGATATCCAAAATTGGGAAAGTAATAAAAAATGAGTCGGGTTATACCCTGGTCCTCGTTTTGGTCCTGGTGGTCATCATCGGGATACTGGCGCAGGTCGCCGTATCTTTGGCTTCTTACGAGCGTAAATCCGACAGGGAAGCCGAGCTTTTGTTCCGCGGGGAAGAATACAAAAAGGCCATCCAAAGTTATTACTTGGCTGGGTTGTCAGGGTC
>CAYXYA010000452.1:0-1958 GCA_964469185.1 uncultured bacterium
GATGTAGACCAGAAATAGAGCCGAGATCAAAAGCTGCGCGGTCCAGAGCGTTGTCAAATACTGATGACCCGAACGAGGGTCGCGCAGACCCAGCCGGGCCAGCCAGACCCATTCCAGGGGAAAAGTCATGATGAGGTAGTGGCGGCAAAGCTCGAGACAGGAAAGGGTCATCAAGACGCCCGAAGCGAACAAGACCGAATTGACGGCTAAGCCGGTCTCGGAAGAGTCCTTTGTTCCCCAGGAGAACCCTCCCTTTTTCTTCACTGAAACCAACAGTAAAACGCCGGTCGCGATCACGACGAGGTGAAGGACCGCGACGAGGTAAGTTCCTATTCCTCCGATGAGGGGATAACGTAAAAAATCCATGAACTGATGGGTCCTGAGACTGTAGGTGAGGCCCATTCCTAAAGAATCGGTCACCCAAAATATCCAATACTTGGGATAGAGCACCCACAAAAGGCTCATCTTGGACAGACCGCTCCCGGGATTGGCGATCATGTATTGGATCCAGGGGATGAGAGGGATGGCGCCGATCAGGGAACCGAAAGTCCAAGCGCCCCACTTGGCGTGCCGGTCATGAGTGACCGTCCAAAGAAAAACACCGGCGGCTAAAAAAAATCCGGACATGTGGATCTGTCCCAGGCAGATGCCGAGCAACCCCCAGAAAAACGCTCCAGCCCATTTACGCCGATAGTGCCAGGCGATCCACAGGAGTACGCAGAAAAGGGGAAGCGTCGATTGCGCCCATATCTTTCGTTGCAAAAGGACGGCGAAGGGATTGACCGCCGCGAAGGCTGTCGCCCAGTACCAGGGTATTCTTTCCGGTCCCGGTAATAGGCGAAGACTGAAAAAAGCCAGAACGAATAGACCGAGGATATTGAGCAGCTGGACCGCCCGCGCGAGTTCGGGTGGAGTGGAAGCGTGGGTGAGTTTTGAAAGGGCCGCGAAGATCCAAACGCTCATGCCCGGGTTCTTCACTTTCACGCCCGATGTCATCCCGAGAAGGGGCCAGGGTTCGGTGACGCCGATGTTCTGGGCGGTCTCGAACATGAACTTCTCGTCTTCTTTGTATTCGATGTCGCCCGGAAAGGAAAGTCGGAGGATGACGCCCAGCAGAAGGGCTAGAGCGAGGAATGCCGGCCAGTTCTTTTTGTCGGCTTGTCGGATGCTGCGGGTCATCGGGACTCCCTCGTGCGGTTTTTTCGGATCGAACCGCATTAATTATAGGATGGGTTGTACGCCCATAATCCCAGTTTTTACTTATTTTTCGGCTTAAATTGACGTTACCTAATCGTCCCATTAAGATGGTGTCCGTGTTTTAAAATGGCCCGTTTAGATGGATGAAACGGCGAGTTGGGGATGGCGCAAAATCCTATTTGGTCGTGCCACCCAGTTGTTTAATGCGAGGGTGGCGAAATTGGCAGACGCACCAGATTTAGGTTCTGGCGGGGTAACCCGTGGGGGTTCAACTCCCCCCCCTCGCACCAATTATCATATGTAGGAGTGGCAAACAGGGTTTGCCACGATCGTTAATGAGATTGGTGCAGTCCCGTTGCTTTGCAACAGGGACGCACCAGGCTTAATTTCAAATTGAAATGTAGTTGGCGCACCAAGCGTAATTAAATCCAAGGAGTTTCTTGTGAAAGTAAGTGTCAACGACGTGACAGGCTGCACGAAAGAAGTGACGGTGGAGGTCCCGGCGGAGGACGTTCAAACCAAAATGAACGACATCTACCAGAGGATATCCAAAGAAGCGAAGATCTCCGGTTTCCGCAAGGGCAAAGTGCCCATGGATGTGATCAAGAAGCAATACAAAGCGGCGGCCCGCGAAGAGATGGTCCAGCATCAACTGCCGGATATTTTCCGCACGGTATTGATCGAACAAAAAATGGACCCTATCGCCCAGCCCAAGATCACCCATTTGCAATTCGAAGAGGGCACCCCGATGAAGTTTGTGG
>CAYXYA010000453.1:0-1956 GCA_964469185.1 uncultured bacterium
ATCGGCGGCCTTGAGACCCAACTCGAAGGCGGGTTGGTGAATGGTGGTCAGGGGCGGATCGAAATGGGCGGACTCGAGGATATCGTCATAGCCGATGACACGGATGTCCTTCGGGACCTCCAACCCCTTTTCTTTTAGGTAGCCGATGGCACCGGACGCCGCGATGTCGCCCGCGGCGGAAAAGATGCCGTCCACGAGCGGCTTCAAGTTCAAACACTTCTTGGCGGCCTTGTACCCTTCTTCATATAACTCGTTAGGTTCGTCGAAAAAGAATTCTCCCCGCGCGCGAAGACCCGCTTCCTTGAGCGCCTTCTCACAACCCAGACGCCGCTGACGGTTGGGTTCGCCGTGCCAGCCGGTGATGATGGCGACATTCTTGCAACCTCGCTCGACAAGATGCTTCCCTGCCAGGTAGCCGCCCTTCCAGTTGTCGATGGCAACGCTGTCGGCGTGGGGGCTTTCGGATTCGGTGACGACCGTGGGGACAGCTGACTCCTTGAGGAACTTCATCGCGGAGTCGTCGAGCGCGCGACTGGTGAGGATGATGCCGCACACGAAATGGCGGTACATGAGATCCTCAAAGGTCTTCTCGTTCTCTTTGGGATCGTTGCTCCACTTCACCAGATAGATGGCGTAGTCGGTCTTGGAAAGCCTTTCCTGGATGCCCAGGAGCATATCGAAATGGAAAAGAGCCTGGCGGTTGAGCCAGCCCCAGACGGCCACGATGTTGGTGCGCTTTTGAGCCAGGTTTTGCGCGGCGATGTTGGGCCGGTAGCCGACCGCTTTGGCGGCGGCGAAGACCTTTGCGGCGGTCTTTTCGGAATAACCGCGCGGGACTTTGCGTAGGACGAGGCTGACGGTGGAGATGGTCACGCCGGCCTTTTGCGCGACGTCGAAGATGGTGGGGGTCTGTCTTTTAGAGGAACCACCGGAATTTATTCGCATAAATATCGATCCTCAGATCAAACGATGAACTTTTTTCGCGAAAACGTTTTCATTAACGGAATCATTATAGACAGAAAGAAAACCCTTTAGCGAACCCATCTTCTTTTGTTGTAGAATCCTTCCCTGGCATCTCAAATCTCACGCGTCGTTCCATGGAGGCCTCATGCTTTATCCCCAGACCAATTCATACCGCCAAACGAAAGACCTTTCCGGATTTTGGGATTTCAAACTCGACCCATCGGACAGCGGTTTCAAAAAGGGCTGGCATGCGGGCTTCGACCAGGGCCGCGTCATCGGGGTTCCGGGAAGCTGGAACGACCAGTTCCAGGACACGCGTGATTACCTGGGACCGGCTTGGTACCAGACGAAGTTCGACCTGCCCTGGGGTTTCGAGGACCAGAAGATCTTCCTGCGGTTCGATTCTGTCAATTACATGACCCACGTTTGGCTCAACGGGGTGAAGCTGGGCGAGCATGAGGGCGGCCACCTTCCCTTCATCTTCGCGGCGAATCATCTTTTGAAACCCACCGGCAATCTTCTCGTGATGCGCGTCGAGGGCATGTTGGCCCCGGACCGCGTGCCGCCGGGAAACATCCCCTTCGACCGCCGCGACGCTTTCTTCGCGACCTTTTACCCCAACGCTTCCTTCGACTTTTTCCCCTATTGCGGTATCCACCGCCCGGTCCATCTGTTCTGCGTTCCCCAGGATTCCATCACCGACCTGACGGTCCTCACCGACATCCAGGGCCGTAACGGCAAGGTGGAAGTGAGGATAGACGCCGAGACCAGCCCCGCCACTCAGGTGAAGGTCACTCTCAAAGGATTCGGCAAAGAGATCAAGGCCGAGCGGACCATGGGCGGCAATTCAAACAAGGTCATCCTGACCGTCCCCAATGCCAAGCTCTGGGACACTGACAACCCCAACCTTTACGACCTCACGGTAGAGTTGGCGAACCACGCGGGCTCTTTCGACCGCGTGAATCTGGCTGTCGGTATCCGCACTATCAAGGT
>CAYXYA010000454.1:0-1944 GCA_964469185.1 uncultured bacterium
TTTCCAACGAACAAATTCCCCAGCAAGATCCCGGAGGTGACGATGATCGCGTGGACCGTGAACATGTTTTGGAAATAATTCTGGAACATTCCCAGACCGTTGAACATACCGTTCCGGTTCCCCACTTCCACGCAGGCCAAGAAACCCAGCATGCCCATCAGGGCCGTGGAATTCCCCCGGAAGAGCAGATAGATCAATCCCGAACCCAGATAAGCCCAGCCGATCAAACCGAGAATGCCCCACCATTCCTGGCGGAACCAGGTCAATTGTGCCGGATCGCCCGCACGGTATATCCATAATAGGTAGATCAGCAAGAGGAACGCGGCGGCCTTGAGAGTTTTAAGGATCTTGGCGCGGAAAGCCGAGGCAGTCTTCGGTTGGGTCAGGAATAAAATGATCACCGAGGCATAAGCTAAGGTCGCGAAAACCGCTCGCGACATCCCGACGGCGGCTTCGTTCATGCCGTGTTCCTCGTTCTCGAGATTGACCATGATGACACCCATGAACAAGAGCATGGCGGCACGAACCACGATGCGCCAAGAAAGTTTCAAGGAAGAGACGCCCTGGCTCATCTTCGAATAGAAAGAAAGCGGGATTGCGAACCCCACCATGAAAAGGAATCCCGGGAAAACCAGGTCCACAAAGGTATAAGTGTCGACCTTCTCACCGAACACATCGTTCGCGTGCCGCATCCAGATCGGGACGGTATGGCTGAGGTTGTTCACGAAAACCATGGCGGCGATGACAAAACCGCGGAAAGCGTCTAGGGAGGGTAATCGATCTGCCGAGGGAACCGCCGGGACACCGTGCCATCCGGTGGCGATCTCATGACCTTGCGTCTGTTTCGTTTTGGATCTCATGTTCAAGATTTTAACCCATCCTTTCACGAATACGACAACAAAAGGCGGACCCGGGTGAATTTCGGAAGCTTTCAAAAATCTGAAAGCGGTTTCAACGGCCTCTTACCAAGCCGGTTCCTGATACGCGGCCTTCACCTCGGCGTCGAGGGATTCATTCCATTCTTTTCCTTTGGACTCTTCCAGCTTATCCCATTCACCCGCGGCCAATACCAGCTTGCGCAGGGAAGAAATAACTGCGATCTGGACCGCCTCGTCGGGCTTTTGAGCGTTCTCCAATGTCTTGTTCGCTTTCGCGAACCAATTGGCGGGAGCGATCTTATTCGACTCAAGATATTGCAAGGCTTCCAAACCGGCTTGCCCCGCTTCCGAAAGTTCCCGGGAGATGAGGATCGCTTCACGCCCCAGGTCTGATTTCGCCAGGAGAGGTTCCAAGGTCTTGTTGTTGTTCGCCCACATGCTCAAAGTTGACTGAAGCGCTTCGGGCTTGCCCAGGTTCGGCGCTCCGCTCAAGTATTGGTTCACTTGTTTCTTGAATTGGCGGGCGACTTCGCTGTCGGCCCGAGCCGTGTCGACCAACCGATTCAAGGGAAAATCCTGCGTATAGTGACGGTATTCCCCCCGGTGATAATACTTCACCGGTTCCACCACATCCGCCAGGACCTTGATGTTCTCGATGGGTCCATCCGCCACCAGGCGTTTCAACATGATCGGATAGCTGGTCTCATGGGTAAGCCCCAATTCGGTCAGGTTATGGCTTTCGTTGTTCATCCGGCGGTAAAAGTCATCCAGATCCTTGACCGAGGCCGGGGACCACAACCTCTCGGCCACCGCGAGCATCCGGGGCCAGATGCGCGAGTCGATCGTCTCTGGGCTCACGAACTCACTCCACATGCAGGCCTCGCCGCCCAAAACGTGCGAGCGTTGTTCGGAAGTAAGGGGAGCTCCCTTTTTCGAGTCCGACTTGGTATCCGGAAGTGGATCGACGGAATAGTGATCCGAAGCTAGCTGCATGATATCCAGGTAATAGCCGTTAGAAAGGATCCCGTCGTAGCCTTTTCGGGCCGTCTCCGCCAAAGAATCCGCC
>CAYXYA010000455.1:0-1942 GCA_964469185.1 uncultured bacterium
ATTTTAAATACACGAATCTTGCCATCGAGAGCACGAACCATCTCGTGATGATGGGAAAGGGTTGTGGTGGTACGGATACCGTAATAGGGCTTCTCGAAGATCCATCGTTTGCTTTGGGGTTTGCTTTTGAAACATTGGTGACCATGCCGACCGATACCGATGATTTGGGCAATACGGTGAATTGGACTGGATGGTGCGATCCTCACGGCGCGGTGGCCTATATCGCCCCTATGGACCAACCCGCTTCACCCAAAATATCGATGGGGCTGTGGCTGAACGCGTCTGCGGATCACCTCGCGGTCATTAACCTTCAGAATGTGCTGAATGGTATGTTGTCAGGTGGTTCATATGATCCCACAGCCACGATACCGAAAGATATTGTGTACTTCGCGATACCTTGACGGCCGGTTGCTTCGAAAAAGGGCGGCCCTTTACCATAGAACCATTAAAAATTAGCGTATGAAGTTAACCATTATCATTCCAGCTTACAACGAAGAGTTAAAATTGGTCATGATTATCCAACCAAGAACCGGAATGGATCTTTTCCCATTGACTGATCAAGAACAGTGGGAAAAAGCGAGAAGGGATATGCCTTCGTTTCAAGCGCCGAAATCCATTTGAAGAAAGAAATTTTTCGACTTCGTAGCCGGAATGATAGTGATCCTCCGGCTTTTTCAGATTGAATATTTTTCGTAATAAAACATAGATGCGGTTCTCTGTGGGAAGGGAAGTATAAAGAAAACCTTTATCTTTCAAGCATCGGGTTATTGAACGAACCGGCTTGGATAGATCCTTAAAATGCTCCAATACATCCGCAGCGACGATGGCATCCACCGGTTTCTCGAGAAGGGATTCGTTATTCAGATCGCCGGATTGAAGCTTTACATTTTTTAGGTCAAAAATGGCCACAATCTTGGAGGCTCGTTCGGTATCCAGATCAATACAAATAACCTGATTGAACAACTGCGCCAACGAGGGTAGAAACACGCCGTTTCCACCGCCAAAATCCAAAACGTGATATTTGGAATGATTTGCATGATGAATGAGTTTATAAAGGGTCTTCAGCCTTTTCCAAAATATTTTTCGAACGATTGGATTCTTTGAAAAATACAACGTCGTTTTGGGATGATTCCGGTAAACCTGTTCAAGAGTATCTCTTTGAATTTGTATGAACATGAAATCCGCGCCCGTTTGGCCAAATCATACCTTTTTTCTTCGACTCAGTCAATTTGGGTGCGCCACGCCGGATTGGGGCGATGCACCGCTCTTTCCCTCGCTTTTTGGGGATAACCTGACTTTTTGAGATAGCTTGTTCAAAGCCGTCTGGGGAATGGATGGGAAGAAGGCTGCCGCCATCTTAGGTTTGACACACCTCGTGATTTAGGTTATACATATACCACTTATAGTCGTGATGGATATTTCCTATGCTAGATCCTTTCAAGAGGAGGGGGTCATAGAGCAACGGACGACATACTATGAAACTGGCGATTATCATTCCAGCTTACAATGAAGAATTTGCGATTGGCCAGGTGATTCAACAAGTTATAACAGCGGTTCTACCTGGGATCGACAGAGAGATCATTGTCGTGAATGACGGATCTTCCGATAAAACGGGGGATATTGCGCGGTCGAAGGGGGCTTTGGTGATCCGGCATCTCCTGAACAGGGGAGTGGGCGGAGCCTTGGGCACGGGGATCGAAGCGGCCCTTCGACTGGGTGCCGATGTGGTGGTGACATGCGATGCCGATGGTCAGCACTCACCGGATGACATCGTCCGGGTCATTGAACCGATTCGAATGGGGCGTGCGGACGTGGTGATCGGGAGTCGGATGATCGAACCAAGCGGCATGCCCTGGACGAGACGGGTCGCCAACCACCTGGCCAATCTGGCCACGCTGATTTTCCTGGCGGCCGGGACGACGGATTCGCAATCCGGTCTGCG
>CAYXYA010000456.1:0-1937 GCA_964469185.1 uncultured bacterium
TCAATTTGGTCGCTCCCCTGGCGATCAATGTTCCGGCGATAGGAAGCCAAACCTACGGGTACGGCGACACCGAGTTGGGCGTGAAATTCCGCTTTCTCAAAGAGACTCCCGATTTCATCCAGGCGGCAATTTACCCTCGGGTGGTCTTCGCGACAGGGGACGCCCTGAAAGGCCTCGGCGCGGGACAAACCCGGTTCTTGCTCCCGTTATGGATCCAGAAAAGTTGGGGGCCTTGGACCACCTACGGAGGCGCTGGTTACTGGTTCAATCCGGGGCCTGGTAATAAGGATTGGCTGTTCCTCGGCTGGGAGATCCAAAGGGAGCTATCTTCGACATTCACTTTGGGCGGTGAGCTTTTGGTCCGTGGTGCCGACCAGGTCGGCGCGAACGATCAGTTGGGCTTCGATCTGGGCGCCTACTTCAATTTCGATAGTGTCAGCCATCTCGTGGGTTCCATCGGAAGGGATCTCACCCCGAACGGGTCCGAGCTCAACGCTTATCTGGCGTACCAATGGACCTTTCCTGGGGAGTAAAAGATCAAAGTTCCAGGAATTACATATTTCATTCCTTGTAATGTTCCGTTTAGTATTTCTTTACGCTCTTTCAGAATAGCTACGGTCAGTCATCTTTTCTTTTTCGGCCCTCTCTGGCTCTAGCCGCCATGAACCAAGGGGGTCGAGAGAAGAACTTTACTACCTTGATCCCGCTCCACACATTCCCCGGTGGGTCCCTTACGCTCAGTTTGTTTGGGTCCAAAGGTCCCCTTGGTCGGGGCTAACGCCAGAGAGGGCCTGGGGTTTTTAACGGCTTAAAAAAACACCCTGCCCCTTCCTTCGAAAGCCCCTGCCAGGTGGCCCGTCTGGATCTGCTCTAGTGAGCGTAAGGGCCCCACTGGGGGATGGGTGGAGCGAAACAATGATCCTCATCTCATTTCCCCGACCCCGCTGACGGATGAGGGCTGGAGAGGGAAGGGGCAAAAAAGAAAGCTGTTCAGGGATTTAAATATATAAGCCCCGCCGCGTGGCTATAAATGGGACATTAAAAGAGGGGAAGGGTTCGAGGGCGACCTGTCTCACGAAGCTCGCCAGAGCGTAGTGAGAGGCGTAGAATTGGAAAGGTTTCAGTAAATCAACCAAGGGGGACATGTGGCTAAATCATCTGACAAACCGGGCAAAGTCGGTCTTTGGATCTTCGGTCTTTTGTTAATTTGTATCGGACTTTTTTTCGTTCTGATATCCCTCTTCACTTTGGCCATGCCCAAAATTGTCCCTCCCAATCCACAGATTCCCATGCCTAACCTGTGGCCCATTGGTCTCTTCGAGTTCGCCCTTGCTGCATCCATCATCACCCTAGGTGTCGGCACCATCATGGCAAAACGTTGGGCGCGAAAGATCATGCTCATCCTCTCTTGGTATGGGTTGGTGGTGGGTGTGGTCACTATGCTCTTCATGGCCACTATCATGGGGCCGATTCTCGACGCGTCTTTATCCCAATCCGGGAAACTCTCGCCCGATATGGTTGCTGGGATGAAAGTAGGAATGATGGTGGGGATGAGTATTTTTTACGTCATCCTACCCGCCATCTTCGTTCTTTTTTACCGACGCAAAAAGGTTTTAGCGGCGGTGGAATTCTATGACCCCAAGCCCAACTGGATGGATTCCTGCCCAACCCCGGTTTTCGCGGTCAGTTTCTTTTCCGCTTTTGGGGTACTCGGTGTCCTTCTTTGTCTGATGATGTTCGGGCTCGACTTTCCCTATTTTGGGGCGGCGTTCCCGATCTGGGGTGTAGCACTCCTGATGATGTTTGGCCTCGCTGCCTTGATCTATCTCGCGATAGGTTTTTATCGGGTGGATATGAAAACCTGGTGGGCCGCGGTCATCCTTCTGCTGGTTGGCACGGTCGCCTACTATTTCATGTTCAAGATGATGGATCCCGAG
>CAYXYA010000457.1:0-1935 GCA_964469185.1 uncultured bacterium
GTGTCCAGTTCGACCCATTCGCGTGAGCTGAAAGGAGCGATCAAGCCGCCGTTCTCATACTCGTTCACCTGGATCAATTGATCGACCAGTCCTAGCAAGGTGGCGTAATCCATCGCGTTCTCGGAAGTATCGCGGCCATCCATATGCAGAACACGAACACCGCAATAAAGACCGTGGGCTTTACTAGCCGTGCTCAATTCATTGATGAAATTTTTGAACGCGGCCCCGTTCCCGGCTCCCTTGCCGGAACCTCCAAGGCCTCGAAAATCGATCAGTATGCCGTTCGCGCCGTCCTTCAAAGCATAGGCGACCAATTGTTGGATGTACTGGCCTTTGAGCGCGGCGTTATGGAGCAATGGTCCAGTCAGTTTGGGTTCATAGTCGGCAGTAGCGGCGTAACGATTGGTGGCTTCGATCCACACGATAACATTATTTTTTCTGGCCGCCGCGACAGCTCGCGCTTTTAGATCGGCCGTTGCCGCGTCGAGGGGATGAGGCATGGCGTTCGCTTGGATGTCGTAGCACTTAAGATAAACCTCGTCCAATTGATCCGCGTGTTTTTCCAGACTGACGAGAGATCCTGCCATCGCAAAATCCACCCAACCTGTCACCCCTAACAGGCCTTTTTTGGGCAAGACCACATCAGCCGCCGAGCTTATCTGTGCCGAGGCCATCACCGCCAACACCAGAATGATCAAGATGCGTTTCATGATCTTATCCTTTCCCATCCTTAAGTAATTTAGTGCCTGGACTTCATGGATGCATTCAGAGTTCTTCCAATTCAGAAGTTATCCAGCGATGAACCCGAAGATGATCGAACTTTTGATCGGCATTTTAAAAAGGCGGGTCAGTTGGCGATGAAACAATCATACAGCGGGAACCCGCACGGATTGACCCAAACAACGGGCAAGGAACTCTTGCTTAAAACAGCCGCAAGACTTCCTCCGCCAGAAACAAAAGTGGTCACGTTGTCCACGCAGACGGAACCGCCGCCGTTCCATTGCACGTAAACGGTGATCTGGGTGCCGGTGACGCAGATCTGCTGAATGTTTTGCGCGTGGCAGCAGTTCAAAGAAGTGCTCGAAAGGACGATCAACATTTGGGTATTCGGGTCGAAGGGAATGGGATAGGACCCGGTCGGATAAAAAGAGGTAGCGACATAATCAGCCCAGTCGGCGGCGGTTCGAATGATATATTCGCGGTCAGCATTACTCGTCCCAACCCAACCACCCACTGGAAGAACACCGCTAGCGCCAGTTTGTGAGAGGTAGGGCGGGACGGTGGAGGTAGAAGTAGACGCGTAACCTTGGATGATATTCAAGTTGGAGATCTGCTGACAAACCCCCGCCGTGGGTATGGGAGTAGGACAGTTCAGGGTACCGAATTGGGAAATGTCCGTTACGGTCGGCGTTCCAAATAAAATGATCGTTGTGATCGGCGTACTGGTGGATGTTGGCGCGGAAGTCGCTGTCGATGTCTTGGTCGGTGTGTTGCTGGGGTTCTCGGAGAAAGCGGGAGAAATGTTGTCACTTCTGTTGCACGCGTAAGTCAAGAAAGTGGCCGCAGCCAACAGAAGGATGAAAATGAATTTCGAACGATATTTCATCAACATCTCCCTCCAAAAAAGTGACCTTACTTATTTTTTGGACTGTTCAACTGCCGGTCAAAGACGTTGGTTAATTGTACCTTAAAAACGCATAATTTTCGGAAGATCAATAATTGAAGGGTCTGTTGCGCCGAACCCACTTTCCAATCGCTTCGACAAGGTGGAACAGGGTGTATTGGGAAGGCTGGATAAGGGTCTTAACGCCCCATTTTTTCGCCGACGCGCCGGTGACAGGCCCGATGACCGCGACGGGTAATTTCTGGAGCCATTTTTTTCTTTCGGTCGTGGTGCACAACGCGTAAAAGTTATCGACCGACGCGGTAGAAGCG
>CAYXYA010000458.1:0-1929 GCA_964469185.1 uncultured bacterium
CCAAAGCGAGTCCCAGGAAATGAGACACAGAAAAGGTATCAGGGCGATAATTTTTGACGAAAGATAAATATTGGTTCAGACGCAGGACGGGGTCTCCGGTTCCAACGTTATGGCTTCCGCGAATCACAGGAAGATTCAAAAACCGGAACGCCGCCCACTTGCTGATTTGATCTATAACCAATGTGGATAACATCGCCAACCCAGCGATCTTCAGAGGTCTAAAATTCGTACCCCTTCCTATATATGTCGTCTCCTTGGCCAGCCGGGCGCCGGAAGGCTTGGAAGCGCTATAAAATTTCCTCGGTCCGATGCCAAAATTGGGGTCATGCCAAATAACAGTATTTGTACCTGAGGATTTTGTAGCCGTCCCGGCATTTGTCCACATCACCGGAGGAGTAAGGCTTGTAGTCGTCCGAATAGTGTAAGTGACTGCGGAATCTCTTGCAGCATCATCACGGATTATCAGATCCCCATTGTTCTTTAGAGAAACGGTGAGTGGAGGAGTCCCCTCACGTGCCCAACGATAAGTGTCCAAGAATTGGTCGGCAGCGGCCGTCGCGCGGACGTTTATGTTTGTCGGGATACTCGGCCCAAAAGTCGTATCGCCGGAACGCGGAGGATTCAAGCCCAGGCCGTACCCGGACGCTGTCGTGTGCGTGTCTAAATAGGCGCGTATCGTCGCGTAGTCATTTCGAAGAGCGTTCACCTGCGCAAGCGTCACGAGGGTGACATGTCCATCCCCATGGTAGTCCGCGAGCATCTTCGGAACTTCAGGAAACGACCACTCGGGAACGATTAGGCCTTGAGTGGTATCGCGCGTAAAATCAAAACCGGCGACGTCGAGATCGGTACCGGCAGGTTCACCTGTGGAAGTCTTGCCTGCGAGTCGACGCGCCGTCATATAAATCTTATAGGCGGTTCCGTCGCCGAATGTTTCGTCGATCCACCGAGGGCCAAAAATCATGATCGCCAGAAGGCCGCCTGAATCCGTGGCGTAACCCGGTTGAAGAACCCATCGATTATTGGCGGCGTCAAAAGTAGCGCCGATATTAAAATACACGTTTTGCCCCTCACGTCTCAGGAGTCCTGTCACGTTCGTTCCGGAAACCGGGTCGTAAAAAGGTGCCTGGCTAAACCAATTTAAAACGCCGTTGGCAGCATTCAGATAATTCGTGGGGTTTGGATACTGGCCAGGGTTATTCGCCATATCTCGATAAGTTGTTAAGTACGCCAAGTACGCCCTCATGGCATTTTCACTGTTGACGGTCTCATAGGTCGTGTACGGCGTGGGGTCACCTGGCTGATTCTGAGGGCCATAGCGCGGACCGCCGCCGGGACTAACGACCAGAGACAACATCAACGTCATGATCCTGTCCCTTAGATACCGGATGAACGAATCAGGAGCCAACCCTCTTTTTTTCGCTTCGTCAATGTACCGGTTGATCGCCAAAACCACCTCCGCATTTGGGCCCGTCCTCGCTGTGTACTGCCAATTGGGAACATAAACCCCATCCGCTTTGAGAACATCGAAAAGAAAATTTTTATAAAGATCGGAAGGCGGGTATTGGTCCGCGGTTATATGCGTGTTCCCATAGGTATAATCGATATTGGCAAGAGTTTTTAAAATATTCTCGGCTTTCGTGAAATTCGTATCCGTTCCGGTCTCCAAGAGAGCTTCAACCCACTTAGCGTTGCTAAAAATATCAGCCATGTTGGTGATGAAAAACGCCGCGCTGGGATTTGCGGTGATGTTCGTGACCCCGGGCGGAATGCCGAACGAATTCACCAAAGCATATTTCTCCACATAGGGGCTGACACCATCTACAAAGCTCGACAAGTTGGTGAACTGCGCGAATCTCAAGAAAGGAATGAACAAGCCCAATGTTAAAAGAATAGTTTTTTTCCAACTCGAGAGACGGGCGGCGGAGG
>CAYXYA010000459.1:0-1928 GCA_964469185.1 uncultured bacterium
CTCAGCGTTGCATCCCTTTCGGTTTCGAATCCCGTGATTCAAGCTGGCGCTGGCGCGAGTTTGGATTTGGGCGGCGGTCTGACGGCTTTCGGCGAAGTCAAATATAGTTACATTATTAGTTCGTTAGGTACTGGTTCTTATATCCCGATCAATATTGGGTTGAGTTTCGGCATGTAAATTTTTCGGTCCGAATTGTTTTGAAAACCCCGCATTCAAGTCATTGGTGCGGGGTTTTTCTTTGCGGCCTATGTCACTTGTTTTGATCAAACCCTTGCTTTTAAGATATCTTCCTATATCAACTGATTGCGAGATTTTTTTGAAAAAACTATTTGAAAATAAAATTTTTAAGTTCATCTCTTCGATCAAATTAGCCCTGCCCATGATCTTACTGGTGTCGGCGTGTCTTGCCGCCGGGACCATCGTAGAGTCCCGTTATTCCACCGCCGTGGCCAAGCGGTTCGTTTACGGCACCTGGTGGTTCGGCGGGATCCTCCTCCTCCTGGGGTTGAATGTTTTTTGCTCCGCGATCTCCCGCTTTCCCTGGAAAAAACATCAAACCGGATTCGTCATTACTCACCTGGGTATTCTCTGTATTTTGGCGGGTTCCTTGATCACGCAAAGATTCGGCGTGGATGGGCAGATCGCGCTGACCGAGGGCGAGGAAGGTCATATCTTTCAAGAAGACAACCCCACCCTTTATTATCAGATCGCCGATGAGCCCATCGAGCAGACCCCTGCGGGGTTTCAGTTCAGCCAGCCCAATCCCGACAAACCGCTCTTGATCCATCTGCCTGGGGACGGCCTCTTGATGGTGGATCAGTTTTACCTCAACGCTCAAAAACAAGTCAGGGGAAAAGCCGCTGAAACGGGTGAAAAAGGTTTTCCCGCGGTCCACGTTGTTTTGAACAGCTCCTTCGTACATGAGAACCAATGGTTATTCCTGGGCCATCCTCAATATGGTCAATTGGACCTGGGCCCCGCATCCGTGTTCTTCGAGAAAGAAGCTAATTGGAAAAAGCGTTTAGCGCACGGCGCGAAAGACGTCAGCGAGAACGCTTTGGCGGTGCTTTTGTCTCCGGATGGAAGCTTGAAGTACCAAACCCGCCACCGAGGCGGGTTCACCCCCATTCTAGCGCTGGCGACGGGGGTGGAGACCGCCACGGGTTGGATGGACATGCAATTCAAAGTGGAAGACCGCATGACCAGCGCAGTCCCAGAGGAAACATTCCTATCTCAGTCTCTGCCCTATCAAAAAGATCCTGAGCCGGCCATTCATTATGAAGTTCTCCGCCACTCGGATAAAAAGGACGGCTGGTTGGGATTCCAAAATCAGGCCAATTTTTCTTTAGGCGGTAAAAATTTCGGTTTGGCTTACGGCCCCAAGCAGATCAGCCTGCCTTTTTCCATCCGTCTCATTAAATTCAAACTGGGTCTCGATCCGGGCACGGATAAACCCGCTTCTTACGCCAGCGATATCCACTATCAGGATGGCGCGAACCCGGGAGCCGAAGTACCAGCGAGCATCAGCATGAACGAGCCGCTTCATTACAAAGGTTACACGGTCTATCAGGCCAGCTATCAAGCCCTACCTGACGGCAAATACATCTCCGTTTTCGCGGTAGGTAAGGATCCGGGTATTTATTTAAAATATGGCGGGGCTTTAGTGATGGTTTTCGGTATCATTTTGATGTTCTGGTTCAAAAATCCAACACCCGGCAAGAAGGAATAAGATGCGGTTGAAACTCTCATTGATGCTTTTATTGTTGGCGGCTCCGGTCCTCGGTCAAGAACTCGATTTTAAGACCTTATCCCTGATCCCGCTTCAAGAAGGCGGACGAGTGAAGCCAATGGACACCTTCGCCCGTGAAAGCGTCCGCATCATCACCGGTCATGAACAATTCGAGGGAAAATCCTCCATCGACATCCTT
>CAYXYA010000460.1:0-1926 GCA_964469185.1 uncultured bacterium
TCAAGCCCAATGTGGAGGGCGGACTTCGGGCCGTGCAAGAGCTTCAGTGCGAGTTGGATGTGGTAGGCCCGGAGAATTTAATTCGGGAGGAGCTCCTTCGACTCACCGGACAGGCCACTCATCCCAAACTTCGCGTGATTTCCACGGATCAATGGGTGGGCATGGAGGAAGATCCCGTTACCGCTTGCCGCGAGAAGACAAATGCCTCCATTATGTTGGCGGTCCAGCGGGTGGCTGAACGAAGCGCCGAGGCGGTGGTTTCGGCTGGAAATTCGGGGGCCACGATGGTGGCGGCGTTGTGGCACCTTAAGCGACTGCCTGGAGTGCTGAGACCCGCCTTACCCGCGGCTCTTCCCACATTAAAGGGAACCACCATTCTCTTGGATGCCGGCGCCAATACGGAATGTAAGCCCTGGCACCTTTTGCAATTTGCCCTCATGGGAGCTCTTTATTCCAAGCATATCTTCGGGGTGGCCGACCCTTCCGTCGGAATCCTTTCCAACGGAGAGGAGGAAACCAAGGGAACGGAATTGGTTCGGGCGGCAATCCCTCTCATTAAAAACAGCGGCTTAAAATATTATGGACCGGTGGAGGGACATGATATCCTGCAAGGCGTGGTGGATGTGACGGTGTGCGACGGGTTTGTCGGAAATGTGTGCGTGAAGCTGGCGGAGGGAGTTGCCGGGGCCATTTTTCAGATGATCCGCACCGAAGTGAATCGATCTTGGGCCGGCAAGCTGGGAGCGCTTTGGATGAAGGGGTCTTTCCGCAGCCTCAAGCAGCGTCTGAGCTATGAAGAATATGGGGGGGCCCCTCTTTTGGGAGTGGGGGGAACCTGCGGCGGGTGTCACGGTAAATCCAGTGCGAGAGCCATTTTTAACGCGATTCGTCTTGCCAAAAATCTGGTGGAAGCGGGCGCCAATGAAAAAATACGCAAGGCGTTAGAGGGAGCGCGCCCCGCTCCATCCGCAGCGCACCTATCATGATTCAGAAGGCGGAGGGAGTTATCGAAGGAGCAGGAATGAGACTCAAAGATCAAATAGCGATTATCACCGGAGGGGCCCAGGGGATCGGCCAGGCAACCGCGACTTTTTTTTTAAGAGAAGGAGCCAGAGTGGTTCTTTGCGATGTGGATGAATCTCGAGTTCAATCTACGGCGAAGTCTTTGGGAGTAGGAGCCATCGGGCTGAAAGCGGATGTGACTTCCGTCTCCGACTGTGAGGCGGTGGTCGCAAAGGCCCTGGAGGAATTCGGAAGAGTGGACATTTTGGTCAATAACGCCGGCATCACAAAGGATAATCTACTCATCCGCATGACCGATTCGGATTGGGATCTGGTGTTGAATATCAATTTAAAAGGGGCGTTTCATTTCACCCGGGCGGCGGCCAAGAGCATGCTGAAGGCGAGAAAGGGCCGTATCATCAACATCGCTTCGGTGGTGGGACAGATGGGCAACCAAGGCCAGGCCAACTACGCGGCTTCCAAGGGGGGGCTCATCGCATTCACAAAAGCCTGTGCCAAGGAATTTTCATCCCGGAATATTTTGGTCAATGCCGTGGCTCCGGGTTTCATTAAAACGCGGTTGACCGATGTTTTACCGGAGGAGGCCAAGCAGAAGCTTTATGCTATGATCCCCCTGGGACGAATGGGAGAACCCGAGGATGTGGCCAGAGCCATTCTTTTTTTAGCCTCCGAGGATTCCGGGTATATTACGGGACAGGTGTTGGGAGTTAACGGAGGAATGTATATATAAAGACAGTTCTAAGTGCGAAGTTCAAAGTTAGAAAATATCAAAATAAGGGAGGAAAATAATTCATGGCTGGAACGAACAACATTGAGGATAGAGTGAAGCAGATTATTGTAGAGCAGCTTGGGGTGGATGCGACCGAAGTCAACCCGCAAGCTCACTTCGTCAATGATCTGGGG
>CAYXYA010000461.1:0-1924 GCA_964469185.1 uncultured bacterium
CGGTACTTTCCTCAGCGCCTTTATTCTTCGGATGGGCTTTTTTGGCTTTCTTCTGGTGTTTCATGTGTTTCGTCTTAGCGGTCCCACCCGCTTTGCCGCTGGAGGGAACGCCGCCGTTCTCAGCCCCATTGAGGCCTTTTTCGGTGCTTTCCGCGACCCCGGTGCTATTGTTGGCGCCTGCTTTTCCCGCGGCATGGGTCGCCGTGAGCGGCACCATTGAAACAGTGAGTAGAAGTGGAGCGACAATTGCGATTATCTTTTTCATGACTGAACTACCTCCCTAGCCTGAATTTCCCGGATGACGTTATCCACTAACGATCCCGGGTCTTATGGCTTAAGCATCGTTCTTCCCCACACGTTTTTCAATGCGTCCCAGTTCTTCGAACCGAAGCAGAAGGGTTGTTTCATCTCAAAATGCCCCAAATAAAACCAAAACGACACCCAACTATTCTTTCCATAAATTTTTACGCGCTTTTGAAATTCAAATGCGGAGGGAATAAAAAAAGCCATGCCGATTCCGAATGGGAATCGGCACAATCACCCGTTGTGCCTACGGCTCAAGGGCGACATAACCCGTCGAAGCTCGGGTCTCGGTCTGTCGCCTCTGCCCCAAAACAACAAGTTGAGGGGCACGGTGTGATCGTGCCAATTTCAAATAAAATAGAAATGGGTGCCTCGACCCAGATGCCGAGAACTCGGCGGGGCTTACTTTTATCGAACTATTGAAATATTCAATTTTCTGTAACAATTTTCACGAAGCTTTTATCTTGCAGTTCCCAAAACCACTGGTCCTTATCGTAAACCTTATTTGATTTCGGGTTATTCGGGTCAACCAACACCCAAACACTCTCATTTTCGTAATGATCTCCAGGAAAAGCTCCGCCGAACTTCCAAGTTTTATTGTCGAAATCAAATTCGCCGTTAAAACCTCTTCGATAAACATTTGTGACATACCCCAAAGCCGTTTTGCCATTGATCAATAAGAACTTTTGCTTTCGCATATCAAATATCGGCCCGAACAACACGAATGAAAACCCAATACAAAAAAACATTTGAAGTAGGATTTTTCCCACGAGCCCCCACCCCCAAGGTTGGGTGATGTCGACAGAAAAAGCTTTGGGTAGCCATGGAAATAATGAACAGGAACCGACTGACCTACTCTGGCCATGTTATAAACATCCCCTGGAATTTCGGCCACACCCTCAACTTGATCATATTGAATCCTGATTTTGTAGAGATCGCGACCTTTATAGGTGCTGGTCCACCGTCGAACCAAAGTCGCTTGAGTGGGCACCCCATAAAACCCCGACAAAAAAGGCAAAGTCTCCGAATAGACAAAAAACAAAATCATCACAAAACCAAAAACAGACGTGAAAAAAATGAAAAACCACTTAGTCCATATCTCCGTAAATGACTTCAATCGAACACTTCGGGGAGGAGGCGACTTAACATCAAGCTGCTCGTTTCGAATGGGGATGTTTTGATCCGTCGTCAATAGCTTATTTGCCAGCTTGCTGAAATTCTGCCAGGCCGTCTTTCAAAAATTTCGTGGTCTCATCCTTGTCCCCGTAACCCTGGGTGGATTTGAATTTCCCATTCGGAAACTGGATCACCAGTGTGGGAAAAGCCGCGATGCTGTATTTTTTATCCAAGCGTTCCAATTCCGGGGGATTCTTCTTTTCTTCGTACTTGCGGTCGATCGCCATGCAAGGCACAAAGGAATGGCTGATCCAATCCGCGGTTTTTTTATCCCCGAATATCTCCTGTTTGAGCCTTTTGCAGGGACCGCACCATTCGGCGGAGAAATCGTAAAGAACGGGTTTGTCCCCCTTTTTCAACGCTTGTTCCGCTTCGGAATAGGAGACCCAATGGACATCTTCTTTGATATCCCCCCACTTGAGGGACCGAGAGGCCCATATTTTTT
>CAYXYA010000462.1:0-1915 GCA_964469185.1 uncultured bacterium
CGCGAATCCATGAAGAACAAGTTGGTCACGCGACACAAGATCGCTCAGTCCATCCGCAATTACATGAACGGGCAGGACTTCCTCGAGATCGAGACGCCCATTCTCATCAAGAACACACCCGAAGGCGCCCGTGAGTACGTGGTGCCCAGCCGTCTTTATCCCGGCAAATTCTTCGTCTTGCCCCAGAGCCCTCAGATCTTCAAACAGATCTCCATGATCTCGGGGCTGGACCGCTATTACCAGATCGCCCGTTGTTTCCGTGATGAGGACCCGCGCGCCGACCGCCAGCCGGAATTCACCCAGGTGGATATCGAGATGTCCTTCATCGACGAGGACGATATCTACGCCATCGGTGAAGGCGTGATGAAAGCTGTCTTTAAAGAAGTGTTGAACGTGGACCTGAAAACGCCATTCGAGCGGATCAGCTTCGACGAGGCGATGGATAAATACGGTTCGGACAAGCCGGACCTTCGGTTCGACCTGCCCATGGTGAACGTGAGTGATATCGCTGCGAAGTCGGACTTCAAAGTTTTCAAGGATGTGATCACCCGGGGCGATGTGGTGAAGGCCTTGAACGCCAAAGGCTGCGCGGACTTTTCCCGCAAGGACCTGGAAGAACTAACTGCTTTCGTGGGCAAACACGGTGCCAAGGGGATGGCTTGGTTCAAGGTGAAGGACGGCAAGTTGGATTCCAACATCACCAAGTATTTCACTGGAGGAGTTCAATCTACATTGCTAAACGTTTTGAAGTGCGAGGAAGGGGACCTGCTTCTTTTTGGCGCCGACCATATCGATGTGGTGAACGAGTCGCTCGGTGCTTTGAGGGGCGAGATCGCCCGCCGCAAAGGTTTGATCGACAAGGGCCCGAAATGGGCTTTCCGCTGGGTCGTGGATATTCCCATGTTCGGTACGGATGAGAAGGGGAGGATCTTCTCGATGAACCATCCTTTCACCTCGCCGAAAGATTCCGACGCGGCGATGCTCGATAAGGAGCCCATGAAAGCCAAGTCCAAGGGCTATGACATGATCTTGAACGGGTTCGAGTTGGGCGGTGGAAGCATTCGTATCCATGACAGCGAACTTCAATCCAAGATCTTTAAACTGCTCGAGATCGCGCCGGAAAAGGCGGAGGAACGATTCGGATTTCTTCTTAAGGCGCTCAGCTACGGCGCTCCGCCTCACGGTGGTATGGCGTTCGGGTTGGACCGCGTGGTCATGCTTTTGACCGGCGCCCCCAACATCCGCGACGTCATGGCCTTCCCCAAGACGGCCAAAGCCATTGACTTGATGACTGGCTCTCCCTCAGTCATTGATGACGATTTGATCAAAGAGCTGAAGATCAAGATCGAGACTGAAGATTTGTCCTAACTTTATAAGAAAATGGCCCAATATCACGGTCGCCTTGACGAACCCTCTTAACAAAATCATAATAAACCCATGGTTTTTACACCTAACTCCCTTTTCTCTCTTGAGGATAGGGAGTTTTTTATTTGAGCTCAAAAAACCTTAAAATAGTGAAATCAATTGGATCTTTGGAGGGTTCAGTGTCTCAAGCTGTCAGCCAACGCATCACCTTAGACGACCATCAAGAGTGCATCCAGGTATTCGGGGAAAAGGACCGTAACTTGAACCTGCTTCGGGATTCCTTTGACCTGACCCTGGTTGCGAGGGGCAATGAGATCATCCTGACCGGCGCGCCGCTGGAGGTTTCCCACGCGACCCAGGTCATCGAGGACCTACGCAACCAGCTTAAAAAAGGCGGCCACGAGGGCTATCTCTCCGTTGGCGCGGTCAAAAAGTTCATCGATTACGCCAAGGGGAACGTGACCGAGGTCGAGGATAAAACCCCTCACGAAACTATCCTAGTCTCATCCCGAAAGAAACCCATCCACGCCCGTACGGAAAACCAGCAAAA
>CAYXYA010000463.1:0-1900 GCA_964469185.1 uncultured bacterium
TTTCGCGGGGGAGGCGGGGGCTGGTACCGGCAAGACCCCGATTCTATTCTAACGCCTGAGGGCTTTGCTCGTAGAAAAAGCAACGGCCCTGACCCGCGTCGCCGCCATCACCTTCACCGACAAGGCGGCTGGAGAACTGGTCGAACGACTGCGCCTGCGGCTTGAAAAGGAGTTCGATTCTGAAAGGACCACCGGCCTTTCACCGAAAGCGCGGCAAGAACGGGAAAAGCTCCTGCGCACGGCGCTCAAGGACCTGGAACAAGCTTCCATCTCGACGATCCATTCTTTCTGTTCCTCTCTCCTGCGGGAATATCCGATCGAGGTCGGCGTGGATCCACAATTCACGGTGCTCGACCAGGTCCAAAGCGACGCCCTGGAAGCTGAAGCCTGGGAAAACTGGCTGAAAAGAGCGCTGGCCCATCCGGTCGAGAACCTCATGCCCTTCTTCCGTTTGGGCGGCACCTTCGAGCATATCGAGAAATTGAAGGATCAACTTTTGCGGAACCGCTCCCTGATCGGTCCCGCGAGCGTGCCGGATCTTCCGGATCCGAAAAAAACCTTGGTGGACCTGAAGCGCGCTTGGACCTTGGTCCAGGAACTTTGTAAGCCCATCGCTCCGGATGACACCTTGATTAAAAAGCTCCGGGAGTTCGAAAAAGATTGGAAGGAAGTCCTGACCCTTTCGGGCGACGCCCTGCTCTACGGTTTGGCGGGGTTGGCGGTGCCCAAGATAGGGAATGTGGGCGCTCAAAAGAATTGGAGGAGCAAAGAGAATCTCGAAGCGGGCAAGGCCCGGGTGGAGGATTTCCGCGAGGCTCAGGAAGTTTTCGCCGCGCAATTGAAGGATGCCGCGACCCAGCGCGTCGCCGCTTGGCTTTGGAGTTATCTTGTGGATTACGCTCAAGTGAAGACCCGGCAAGGGTTTCTGGACTTCGACGACCTCTTGTCCAAGACCCGGGATCTATTGAAAGAAAAGCTCGAGGTGCGGGAAGAGCTGAAGAAGCGGTACGACCATTTATTTGTGGATGAATTCCAGGATACGGACCCGCTTCAAGTGGAGATCGTCTTTTTTCTGTGTGAGAAACCGGTCAGCCCTTCGATTCGCTCTGCTCGCTCAGGGCGGGCGCCAGCTTCATTTTGGAAAGATGTGGAGCTGGCGCCCGGTAAGCTTTTCATCGTGGGCGATCCCCAGCAAAGCATTTACCGGTTCCGCCGCGCCGACGTCGAGATCTACGGGGAAGCCAAAGCCCGCTTGGAGACCTGCGGCGGCCGTGTGGAAAAGCTCACCGAAAATTTCCGTACCTTGCCGCCCATCGTGGATTGGATCAACCGCGGGTTTGAGAAACTTTTTGAGGGAAGCGCTTTTCCTTATAACCAACAGAACGCCGGCCGCGCTTTTGACCAGAAACGGGGATTGTCCCATCTGATCGGTCTGGAGATCCCGGAATTGCCCGAGGAAGAGCAAAAGGCGGATGATTTCCGAGAGGTCGAAGCCGAAACGGTCGCAGCTTTCATCGAGCAGATCCTGAAAGAAAAACTAGAGATCATCGATCCAAAATCGCCCAAAGACAAACCCGTTTACCGCGCGCTCCAAGAAGGCGACATCGCGGTCCTCTTCCGCGAACTTTCCAACACCGAGTCGGTCTATGAGAACGCCTTGCGTCGTCGCAACCTCCAATTCCAGATCGTTGGTGGCAAGAAATTTTATAACCGGCCCGAGATCGTAGCGCTCGAGACGCTCTTGACCTGTTTAGAATCGCCGGCGGATGAAGCCGGCTTGGCGGCCCTTTTGCGAAGCCCTCTATTCGGGTTCACGGATGAGCAATTGTTCCTCTATCGCGAGTCGGGCGGCACCTTTGAATTCCTTCGCGGAGCCAGCGGCAAGATGGGCGAGGCTTTC
>CAYXYA010000464.1:0-1889 GCA_964469185.1 uncultured bacterium
ATACCATTTTTACGATCCAATAAACGGGATGGGGTTGTTTGGACTTGATCCTGCACCCGTGTGGGGATATAAATATACCATACCCTTTAACGAGTTTTCGTGGACCGAAGCAAGAAATGCTCTTTATGATGGGCTCACGAGTGGAACGCCAGAGATTCGAGCAGAAAAACTTAGCAAGGTTTTTCGCTCCTTAGGCCAAGTCATTCACCTTGTCGAAGACATGGCACAGCCATCACATACACGAAATGATCCTCATGCCAGCCACTCTGAAAATGCGACTGCTGCTTCAATTTTCAACCCCTCCCACCTCGAAGAGTGGGCGCAGTTCCATGGCGGCGATATCGCCGCGTTTGCGAACGCTGCCACCGGCGCGAAATTGGCCGTGTCCTTTGATGACCCCTTCGAAACCCTGGCCTTGTTTTCCAATGAAAATTTTTTCAGCGACGATACGATCTTTAAAAATTATGCGCAGCCCGCTAAAGAGGAAACGAACTATACCGATGCGTTTCTCCAGACCGGGATCGGGGATGTAGCTCAAGTCTTGGCTGAAGACGGACAGGTCTATTACGTCCCATATATCATCAAGACCTCTGGAGGATACAAACTGGCACAGGTTGGTTACTTTGGACAATCCCTGGTTCAGCTTGACGAGTTTCGAGATCTTGCCTTTCAGATCGATGACGAAGTCGCTAAAGAAAACGCCCAGATCCTTATTCCGCAAGCCGTCTCTTACAGTGCAGGACTTTTAGATTATTTCTTCCGGGGCGATATCGATGCCGAATGGTTGGATGGCATCCGGATTACGAACGGGTCCAATGAGGCCATGAATGGAACCTTTGCGCTGTACTATGATGATCCGGATAGAAACCGAAAACAGGTTGAGGGAGCCTCCTGGAGCGTCGCCTTGGCGCCGGGTGCCGTGAGCGACGGCCAGACGTTCACGCCCCCGACGGACGTCAAGGATCTTCGAGATTATCTCCTGGTCTTTCGAGGCCAACTGGGGGCCGAACAGGATGCCGTCGTCGGCCGATGGGTCAAGCTCAATCCCCCCTACGCCTTTATCATTGAGGAGGAGGCGATCAGCCCGGCGCCGACGACGTTTCCGTTTTCTTCCACTGAGGGAGATCCCTGTCCAACAACGTTTGAAGGGCACGATACCGCCTGGATCGCCGCGTTCCAACATGACATTGAGGGACTGCACCGTCAGGTCGCCCAGGGCCGGTTTGAGTTTTTCCAAGACCCCAAGACGATCACGCTTTTTCAAGAGGGAAACGGCCGTTTCTACATCAACGACCAGTTGGTTCCAAGCGGGGTCTGGAACTCCGGCGATACTCTCGAGGCCCCCAAAACCTGGCGGTACGAAGAGGATAGCGGTCAAGATTGCTCCTATTGCTATGACGCCGCCGCCATTGAAGTGGAATTAAAAGGCGGACAGATCATCCGCCAAAGCCTTTGGCTCTATGAGTTCGCGGGCACAAGAACCGAATTAACGACGTTTGAGTCCTGCAGTCCCTACGCGACGTATACGACCTATCGAGATGCCGGGATGTTGTCGGAGATCTCGGAGTTCTTGCCTTTATGGTATTCGGGCACGAACGCTTCCTTTTATCTTCCCAGTGCGACAGAGCAGTTCGAAGTGGTCCAATGGGCCGGTTCTCCGGTGGGGATCGACCAGTGTTTCAATAGCGAGGCCTGTTGGAATGACTACGAGACCTCTTATTGGGGTCCTCATCGGTCGCTGGTAGGCCAACCGTTCATGCTGGTCTATTACCGGCTTGAATGGATTTTCAACAGCGCCGGGACCCTTCCATCGGACTTGCCGCTCCCAGTCACCGGTGAGGTCAAGCGCATTTATAGTCCTTCAGAAACCGATTTCTTAAAACGCCTGG
>CAYXYA010000465.1:0-1880 GCA_964469185.1 uncultured bacterium
TGGTCTGTTTTTCCCACCGGAATAAAATGCAAAGGGCGAGATTGATGCGTAACTCCCAAACGGCGCCCCCAAGCTTTTTAAGTCCCGCTCCCAATGGAATGGCGCGGCTCTCCAGAGCTCGAACGAAGGCATCCACATGCCTTTGAACTTCCTTTTTTTCGTTAGGGGGAAGCCGCCGGAGTATCTTTTCAAACCCTCGGCTGCTTTGATACTCCACTTACAGGCTCCACAAATAGCGCAGAAAGGATTGGGAGTCCTTGAATTTTTTGATCCCTTTTCCCTGTTTTGCCTCTCCGGCCATGCGGGCAATTTCATACTCGCTAAAGCGGGACGTGTATACGGTATCAATGGCTTCCCGGACAAGCTGGGAGCAGCTCTTCCCGGATGCTTTTGCCGTACGGCGAAGGGCCTGAACTTCCTTTTTCTCCAATAGAATCTGAACGCGGGTCATGACATCACCTCCTATATTGTGTATAGCATGTGTAGTAGGAGATGTCAAGATGGTTTCCGTTGGACGGAGCCCAACAGCCCAAGCTGAGCATCCGCCCACCGCCGTCGGCTCCGGCGCGGGGCAAGCTGCATCACCATTGCGCAATCAACTTGTCATACTCTGCATAATGGTGTCAGGCTTGCTTTATTGCCTTTTTAAACCGCCCCGCTGCTCGCAGGCTCTCGCAAAGGTTCTGTACGGTCTTTTGCAGTTCCCGGTCCTTCTCCATCTCTTCAGTCAACTTCCTGACCCCCCGACTCAACGACCCGGGGTCCTGCCTCAGCGATTGGGCCATCTCTCGGTTCTTCAACCCGGCGACCTCCCTTCCCACCCAGGCCATCACCCGTTTCATCCGCACCGCCCCCCGTTCCTTCCCTCGATCCCATACGGTTTCAGCCGACACACCGAAGTATTTTAAAACCCCTTTACATATTTTCTCCCATGGCATTGCAACCGTCGGCGGCGGCTCCTCCTCCTTTAACCGTCCCGCCACATCCTGCACAAACGCTTCATCCCCCAAATACCGCTGATCCACCACCTCGTACAAATCCGCCCGATGTCCCTCTCCCAGCCCGGCCCGCACAAATCGCTGATAGGCCGATACCGCCTCGGCCCGCCGTCTCCCCCATCGCGCCCGAACCTCCTCGACCGCGAGCCACCCGGAACCATCGCCTTTGAGATAGGCTCTGTGGCTGCCACCGCGGATTCATGGTATTCTCGGAATTAAAGCATTTTACTTTATATTTCATCCAACAATTAGCTCTTCGAGCTTCCCACGTCTTCTATAGTCATCGAAAATTGAGCTGGCAATGTCATTAATGTGGAAATCGATATCTTCAGCACATTCGTAAGGATGATTGTAGACGTCTGCTCCAGTATACCGAATAACCCGATAGCCTTCCAATGTGAGCTCGCGATCACGCCTCCTGTCATATGATGCTTGTTGTTTTGTTCGATCATGGAAATCATGCCCGTCAACTTCGATTACCAATCGACCAAGCTCAGGCCAGCAAGTGTTGCGATCTGTACCACTATGTCGAAACCTCGTGAGATAAATGTAAAAGTCAACCCGATAGGAATCATCCCCAAGAGGCACCCTTAATGTTTTTTGAGGTTCTACACACATAAGAAAAATTCCATCCCAATCCGGATAGTTGCTCGCTAAATGACACTGCAGCCTTTTATACCCCAGATGAACCCTGCCATCCCAATAATCGCAAAGGGAAGCAAGTAATATCTGTTCAACAGGACTCCCACAGATCTCAAGCAAAGAATAAATGGATTCGTTTTGTTCTTTGGTCCTCTGTTGGACTAACTCCTGTGCTTTATCACAAATTTCCATCACCGCACCCCCCCCAACTCCGCCCCCGTCCCTCCGGCCTATATATAT
>CAYXYA010000466.1:0-1879 GCA_964469185.1 uncultured bacterium
TCACCGAAGTAAAAAAATTCCTGTCCTGGTCACAAACCTTTTCCCCGAAGCCTTAGGCAAAAACGAGGTCAGGTTAAAGCGGAAAATAGAGGCCGGACTCCTTTGTTCCTCGGATCGGTATCTTAGGAAGTGATATGAATTCTTCAAAAACAATTTGGGTTTTGTTATTCCTCAGTTCCGTCCTGACCGTGAGCGGGTTAATGATGTTGCTGGACGCCCATGACACCCCTCATCGGTTGTCGGGCCTCACCGCGCTCGTCTTCTTCGCCCTTTGCGATTTCGCCCTCGCCAGCACCCTCTGGTCCCGCCGTCAAAACCGGATGCACGCCGCCGACCTTCAGGTCACCATCGTTCCCGGCGTCCGGCTTCCCATGAAGCGGGGCAAGATCCTATCCATGGGCACGGTCCTGATCTGCCTGGGCGCCCTGGGGGCGTTGACGGCCTACGGTGAAAAGGATTGGATCATCGTGTCCATTGGGGCGGGCGCCGCTCTGGTCGGGCTCACCTTATTCCTGATGCTCGCCTTCGGTCTCCTCGGACACGACTATCTTTTGTTCGAGCCGGAGGGCCTGCGCATTGGGAACAAGAAGGGTTCGATCCTGTTCGAATGGGGCAACATCGGGCGGATCATGCCGACGGAATTCCAGAACAACCAGGTGATATACCTGATGGCGCGCGACCAGCAGGCCCTGGCCCTGACAGCGACAGGAAGCGGTCAATGGACCCCCCAAAGGATCCTGGTCCAGACCGGAAAAATAAGGAAATGGTACGGCAGTGATTGGATGTTCATGACGAGTCATTACGGATTGAACGCCGCGCTTTTGGCTCGGGCCATCGCGACCTATGTGACGGACCCGGAGGTGCGCTCGGGGCTGGAGAGGCATTTGGAGTTGGAAAACAAAAAAGCCTGATCCGCCGACCTTAAGCGCGAACCGCGAATCACATACTTAATTTCCTCGTAATGTTCCGTTTAGTGCTTTTTTCTTTCGCCCTCTTTCAGAATAGCTACGGTCAGTGATTTTTTCTTTTTCGGCCCTCTCTGGCTCTAGCCGCCGAGGCACGGAGGTCTTGAGAAGAACTTTTCCGGATGGGTGGAGCGAAACAATGATCCTCGTCTAATTTCCACGACCCCGCTGATGGATGAGGGCTTGAGATGGAAGGGGCAAAAAAGAAAGCTGTTCAGGGATTTAAATATATAAGTCCCTTTCCAAGGAGGGGTAAAAACTGTTTACTTTGATGTGTGGGAGTTAGGTAAGTATTGCCTTATTTCCATACTCGCCCTGTCACCCTTGCGATAAAATGACCCATTCAAATCAAGCTCAAGGAGTCCTTATGTCCCAACGTTCCGGAATCAAATGGATCCTCGCCCTTTCCCTCTTTTTAGCCGCCCACTCCCTTCTTCTGGCCAAGCCCTCAAAAACAAGCGAACCAGGATTTTTAAGAACGGACGGCCAAAAGATAGTGGATCCTCAAGGCCATGAAGTCCTCCTTCGCTGCATCGGTTTGGGCGACTGGCTTCTGCCGGAAGGCTATATGTGGCAATTCGAGAAGCCGGGCGCGAAAGTTCCCTGGAACGGCGACAGACCCAGGGGCATCGAGAAGATCTTCACCGAACTCGTCGGTGAGAAAAAGTCCTCTGAGTTCTGGAAGCAATTCCGCGCGGGTTTCGTCACCGAAGCGGACGTGAAACGGATGAAGGAGATAGGTTTCAACGCGGTTCGTCCGGCCTTGAACGCGCGTGTTTTCATGACGGAAGAAGAGCCGACGACCTTCAACGAGGAAAATTTCAAATTGCTGGACCGGTTCATCGGCTGGTGCGAGAAGTACAAAGTTTACGTCATCCTCGACCTGCACGGCGCCCCGGGCGGTCAGACCGGCG
>CAYXYA010000467.1:0-1878 GCA_964469185.1 uncultured bacterium
GGAAGCCCTTTGCTGAAGTACACACCTGAAGACCTGATCGAACTCTATATCAGCGGATCCATGCCCCCGGACGCGCGGGCCGAATTTGTTCGTTTGATGCGCCAGGACATGATCTTCGCCGAAAAGGTCGCGCAAGCTCTGGAGCGTTCAGAAGTGGAACCGGGTTCCGTTGGAACGGGAAAAAAGAGGGAAAGTTGGGCAATGACCGGCATCTGGAACTCGGTCAGCTCATCGGTCTTTCGGCCGAGTTTTAAAAATATCGCGCTCTGGGCCGTTGTTCTACTGCTCGCCACCGGATTGGGCTGGACCCTGAACCGGGTGATACCTTTGTTCAACACTATCCTCTATTCGGCCTTTCATCTGTCTGAAACTCAGTCAAGCGGTTCTGTCACACAAACCGCGGACGCGGGAAACGGAAAGCGTGTTCCCGTCATCATGGCGAAACCCAAGCTGGGGAAGGCCGGGAAAGACACCGAAAAAGGAACCAAGACCCCGGAGCCGACAACGACCGTGGTTCCGACGCCGACGGTCGTCGGCACGCCGGTACCAACTCCTGATACGCGCCCCAAACCGGTCGAAGTCGTCACGGAAAAGACAGAAATGGTGACCATCACGGTCCAAGACTCGGGAGGCCAATTGGTCCGCACTCTCTATAAAGGGACCTGGCTGGCGGGTAAGCACTTCATCCCCTGGGATGGGATGAACGACTTGTTCCAGAGAGCCCCTCCGGGGGATTACACGATCCTCGTCCAGGGAGATAACACGAACAGCTCCAATGTCATCACCCTTCCATGAATCCGAATGAGAAAAAACTGGTAGATAAGATCTTGAAAGACGATCAAGAGGCCTTTCGAGAACTTTATGACGCCCACAAAAAGAGCCTCATCCGCGCCTGCTGGTATTTTCTGGGGAACGACTCCGAAGTCGAGGATATGGTCCAGGAAACCTTCATCAAGGCCCTCAAAAACCTCCGGAAGTTCCGGTTCGAGTGCGCTTTAGGCACATGGCTGAACCACATCGCGGTCAATCTATGCCGGGATCACCTCGAAAAGAAGATGAAAACAGCCCCTTTTTCTGTGGATTTTTTCGCGGCTCGTCCGTCTATAGAACAGAAGACGGCCTACCCAGAAGAGGCTTTAAAGCTTTTGCGCGATGAGATCCAGAAGCTCGAGGGACGGGATAAGGAACTGATCACCTTAAGGGAAGTCAATGGATGGTCCTATGAGGCCATCGCGAACAAACTGAGGATCCCCGTGGGAAGCGTGACATCAGGCATTTTTAGGGCCAGGCAAAAGTTGATCGAGAAGGTCCGTGAAAAAATGCCGAAGGGTTGGGAAGGGACGAATTCATGAGTTATTCACCTGAAACATTGTTGGAAATTTTCCTCAACGGCGCTTTGACAGAGGACGCTCAAACGGCGTTCGACGAACTGGTGCGCCGAGACCCAACTTTTGCGGAAAAGGTCACGAACGCCTTGGCCGAAAGGCAGGGCGAGGCGCCCCAGGCGTCGGTGGACCAGATATCCGGCAATTTGGACGGCAAGATCGACGGCTTATGGAACGACCATAAACCTTTCTCGATAGATCCGTTCTTGAAACCCGTGTTGAAATGGGTTTTGAGTTTATCGGTGTGGCTGGGTTTGAGCGCCGGAGCCGTGGCTCTGTGGTTCGAGACAACTCATTGGATCCATTGGCAGGCTGAAGTATCAGTCGCCGATAAGTTGAAAGAGGAAACCGCTGTGGCCGCCGCGGCCTTCAAACAGGCGAAAGTTCACGCTAAAAAGGCGGTTGCGATCAAAGAGACTGTGAAGAAGAGCGAGGCTCCGGCCGTCAACGTCGCGCCGATCGTCACCAGTTCCAAGACGCAGGAAGGTGACTC
>CAYXYA010000468.1:0-1877 GCA_964469185.1 uncultured bacterium
GCAGTACGGCCTTTTATCTGCCGCTTCGCTCGGCGCTCCATCCCGAGATCGCCTTTGGGGACCTGACCCATTTCTGGCCGTTTTTTCATCACTTGTTCGGGCTTAAATTCTCGAAGTATGTGGGAACCATTTCGACCGCCACGGTTTTTTCCGTCGTGCGCCAGATGGCCGGGCACTTCTGGAAAGACCTGACGGTTTTTGGCGCGGGGATGGTGCTCTGGGGTTTTGTGGTCTTGTGGTGGAAGAGGGAAAAGGTCCCTGTTTTTCTTTGGGTGGGTTTGGCCTGGGGCTTAATGGAAGCGTTTTTTGTTTTCACCATTCCTTTCCCGACCTTCGAGTCGCACCAAGTGATATTGGGCTGGGTTTATTGTGGGTTCCTGGCGGTGTTACCTCTTGTTTTCACGGAACAGATCTTACGCAAGGGCCAATACCGCGCTTTGACTGCGGCGGGAACTTTGGTCATGGTCGTTTTTGTCCTGGCCCAGTTCTCTTTGATAGGACACCAGTTGGAACGTAAGGGGGAAAGAGGGGCCCAAGACTACGCGAGGAACCTTCTTTCGATCATGGAGCCGAACGCTTTGTATTTTCCCGCCGAAGAGAACGAGTATTTTCCGGTGGCCGGGTTTCAACAGTCGTTCCAATTCCGAAAAGACGTCGAGTTGATCGAGCCGGGAACCTCGGACGCGATCACCCGGGGTCTTATCCAAAAATGCCTGGGGCAGGGACGTCCTCTTTACGTGACGCGCCAATGGGCCTTGCCGCCCGGCTGGGTTTTCGAGGCTCGGGGACCCCTTTTCAGGGTGACCAAGAATCCTATTCTCTCGACAGTGAATATACCTTCGGATGTTAAACCCTTGGCCGTGTGGGGAAACCTCTCGCTATTCCAAATTCGGGTTACGCCTCGATCGGTCAAGGCGGGCGGGATCCTCGCGGTGGATTATCAATGGGCGCGGAAGGGGAAAGGGCCGCAGGACGATAGTGAGGCGGTCGTGGCCCTCTTCGCCGACGATCAGGGGAACTATTGGATGAAGAACGGCCTCTTTTCGTTCCACGACATTCACGATCCGCTATCCGGTTCTTTTTCTCATTTGAAACCAGGATTCATCTACGAGGAAAAGAGGATGGTTTTTGTCCCGTCGGACCTCCCTCCGGGCCATTACCGCTTGATGGTCGGTCTTCAAAAGCGCGTTGCGCGCCAGGAGGGTCACCAGACTTTTGATAAAGAATTTTACGAGAGGAACTCTTTTCAAAACTTGGACAAGTTCCAGGGACGCGGAGCGAACGGCGCGGTGGTCCAATTTTCCGGCGCTTCTCAAAGCAAGTTGAATGGTTTTTGGCCAATCACTCAAAGCGTTCCGGCTTTGATCGACCCACACTTCGTCAGCGCCGCGGATATTGAGATCGAAAAGCCGGATTCACCTTAACTGGACGGTTGGTTTTGCATTTTGCCGTGGGTCGGCTTACAATACGGCCTTCAAAATCCGAATCGAGGGAACCGACCATGGCCGAACATCCGCACGCCGCCGCTCCAGGAGCGCCCGTGAAACGCCAATATGTAAGCTTCGCTTTCTATAAGATCTCCGATGAGTTCCGTAAGTTGTCGCGTTCCAAACGGGAAGGGGCGAAAACATCCTTTCTCAAGGCCGTCGAATCCTTCAAGAAAGACGGCATCCTTCTGGCCTATTCCACCCTGGGCTTCCGCGCGGACGTGGACCTGATGCTCTGGCGCATCAGCTACGACCTGGACAGTTTCCAGCGGATGAGCTCGGCGTTGAACAAGTCCGATATGGGTCCTTACCTTCAAACCCCCGCTTCCTATCTCGCTCAAACCAAACGAAGCACCTATATCGACAAGCACCAGCACGACGGCCAGGATG
>CAYXYA010000469.1:0-1874 GCA_964469185.1 uncultured bacterium
CCCGATCGTCAAGAACAGGAGAAGAATCGAAGCCCATCCAAAAGACTGGATCGCGCCCATGAACGACCAGTCACCCTGGACGTGGGTTTCCCAGAGAAGGTTCCGGTCTTTGATCATCACGAGGAAGGGATGATCGCCGCCCCACGATGGAAAGAACCGATCCACACGAAAAACGATCCATAGATAAGGGGAAAGACCCAGCAATAACGGTATCGAGTGTTTTTTGAGTTCTTTCCCGCCGAACCCAAAAGCGCCTCCATGGATGAACAGACCCAGAACACCCCAAAGCGGATGAGCGGACCAAAGAAGTCCCAGCAGCAGATAGAGCGCGTTCAAATGCCGCCTGTCGGAATGGATGAGATTCCTCTGCCACAACAGAAGTAGAAAACCGAGGGCGGCGGGTATCCCGCTCCCCATGGTTCCGGCGTTCCAAAAAGGACGGCTGAGGATCAAGGTCGCGCAGGCCAACAGGACCAGGCCTGAAACTATCCATTTTTTCACTTTAAAATGGCTCAGGAGCTCCTGGGCGACAAGAAAAAAACTGACGGCCAAGATCAACCCCGATAATCCAGGGAGGAGAGAGAATTGCTTCGCGGGAAAAATGAAACAGGCCGCCTGCCCCAAAAGATAACCCAAGGGCGACCAAAAGGGTTCTACCACTGCCCCCGCGTGAACAGCGAGCCAAAAAGACGGGTCATGTCCCCAATAGAAAGAAGGCAGGGCTGTGAACCGGTAAAGGACAAGGGCCGCGCCGCTCGCCAGAAAACCTAAAGTGAACGAAAGAAACGTGAACCGAAAAGCCTTGAGCGCGTCCCAAGTGATCGCGAATGTGATCAGCGAAAGGAGGACGCAAAAAGAGCCGGCGTACATACTGCCGCGAATAAATTGGATCCAACCCCAAAGACCCGACCCGATCGCCGCGAGGAAAAGGAGGGTTCGAGCCTGCTCCCATGCTTCCGAATTGAACCGAGACTCTTCCTCGACCGCCAGAGACTCGATGTTACGCATGCATTCTCTTCCAGATCAAAGCGATACCTTTCAACGTCAGATCAGGCTCGATGTGCCGAAATAGACCCGTATCCCGGAACACTCCGCAATAGCCTCCCGTCGCCACCGACGGCGCCGCCGTTCCCAATTCCTTGCGGATGCGAAGCAGGAGTTCTTTGGTCGTGCCGATCGCCCCATGATAAATACCCGACCGGACCGCCTCTTCCGTGCTTCGTCCCACCGCGTATTGGATGCGCTCGAATTTCACCAGTGGGATCTTCGCCGTGTACTCATGAAGGGCCCTCAGGGATATTCCAAGACCCGGCAGGATCGCGCCGCCGCGATAAGCCCCGCTTTTATCCACCACGTCAAAGGTGGTCCCTGTCCCATAATCGACCACGATCGCCGGAGCGCCAAAATATTCCATCGCCGCCACCGCGTTGGCCAACCGGTCCGCCCCGACTTCAGATGGTTTTTTAAGCTTCACTTTTATCCCCGATGTTTTAGCGGTCACGAAAAGGGATATCTTTTTAAACGTTTTTTTCAACGCCTCTCGAACATGCCTATCCACGGGCGGCACCACGCTGGCGACGATCAGACCTTCAGCATCCGATCTCTTTCGGAGAAACTTTGCCCAAGCCGCGGCCTTTGAAACCTGACGGAGGGAGGCCGTGGGCACGATGAAACGCCGTATGACTTTTTCATTTTTCATCAGCGCCGCGACCGCGCGGGTATTTCCGATAAGGATCGCCCAGATCATGACCGCCTCTTTCTGCTTACCGCGGATTTACGGGTTTTTGTTTTTAAGACGACCACATCGCCCGAAAGGACCGTCTCGACCATACCCGAGTCGTTCCGCACCACAAGCGCGCCCCGTTCATCCAAAC
>CAYXYA010000470.1:0-1863 GCA_964469185.1 uncultured bacterium
TATTGGATCTGGCGCGCGCCTTCAGAAGGCCCCTGTGAAAACTTGTCGCCCATATGTTTGGTGGAAAAACGCGACCCATAGAACGGAAGACCCAAAGCGAGCTTGTCAGCCGGGACCTTATACTTCTTAAGCAAACGATTCACCATCTCATCAGCGCTCGTGGCTGTGTTCACTTTCGGGTCTTTAGGGTCGTAAAGATTCGCGTTATGTCCCGAATGTCCGGTCCAAGCCCCAGAAAAATCATAGGTCATCAAATTAATGAAATCCACGTTGGCCACGATCTCAGTCCAGGAAATATGTTTTGCCCAATACTCGCCCCCGCCCAGGGCGGTCGTGATGATCCAATTCGGAAATCTCTTGCGTAGATCTTTCATGAACCGGGTATAAGCCTTCTGGTCCGAGTCCGTCAAAGCCGAAGGTTCCCAGTCGATATCCACACCGTCATAGCGGTTCGCCGTGATCAATTTTTCCAATCCATCGAAGAAGTGCTTCTCATTTTCCGGATCGTTGGCCATAGCCAACCAATGATTCGCGTTTTGCGCCGCTCCGCCAACGGAGGCGATCAATTTCACGCCATGAGCGTGGGCCAGCTTTTCGAGTTTCGCGTCAAAAAAGCCGCCCATGATATCGATGTCGCCATTGGGCTTCGGGATCAAAAAAGACCTCATAATGTGGCTCAACGCCTCATAGTTGTAACTCTCAGGAGGATAGATACCGTCAAACCACGCGGCCGAGTAACCCACCACCAATCCATTCGGTTTCGACCAAGAAGGTGTGCTGATCACCACAGTGAAAATCGTGGCTAAAAGGATCTTGGAAAAGAGTTTCATAGCAGTATGTCTCCTAGACTCAAGGATGCAAAGAAACAACAGCGGTTATTCTACTCTTCAGAAGTTAAGAAGCCAAAAGGGAAAACGGGACGGGGCAACAGGGACGAATATCCTTTTGAAGAAACTTATTCCAGTGGTAACCCAGGAGGATCCTCTTCCGGTGGAAGTACCACACCGGGATCGGACAGGCCTTCCACTTTGCGGAGTTTTTGTTCGATCGTCCGGGTCTTTTTGGCCGCGTCCTCGATGGTATTGCTGGCTTCCTGGAGTTTTTTCTGGGTCTTTTCTAAAATGCCCGCGAAAAGGCTGAATTCTTTTTTGACCATACCCAGCAAATTCCAAACTTCGCTCGAGCGCTTCTCGATCGTCAAAGTCCTGAATCCGATCTGAAGACTGTTCAATATAGCCGCCAGGGTCGTCGGCCCCGTGATGACCATGCGGCTCTCCCGTTGGACTACATCCAAAAGCCCCGGCTGGCGTAAAACCTCCGCGTACAAACTTTCCGTGGGTAGGAACAGGATCCCAAAATCGGTGGTGTAAGGAGGATCCAGGTACTTCTCTTTTATATTCTTGGCTTCCGCCTTGATCCGGTTCGCTAGGTTCTTCGTCGCTTCCTCGACCGCCGCGGCATCACCCTTCTCAAAAGCCTCGTTGAGACGGTGATAATCTTCCTGCGGGAATTTCGCGTCGATCGGAAGCCACACGCATTCCCCGTCCGAGGTCTCCCTGCCTGGCAGTTTGATGGCGAACTCGACCCGGTCTTTACTGCCCTTCTTGGTCGCCACATTCTTTTCGTATTGTTCGGAAGTCAGAATTTCCTGCAAAAGACTTTCCAATTGGACCTCGCCCCAGGTCCCTCGAGTTTTCACGTTCGTAAGAGTACGCTGGAGAGCTCCCACATTGGCCGCAAGCGACTGCATCTCGCCCAAGCCCTGATGGACTTGCTCCAAGCGCTCACTGACCATACGGAAGGAATCGCTCAACCGCTTTTCCAGGGTCGCCTGGAGTTTTTCATCCACCACCATCCTTATTT
>CAYXYA010000471.1:0-1860 GCA_964469185.1 uncultured bacterium
ATCGTTTTCAAGACGGGTTCGTCGCCTTTTTTGGGCGCCGCGACGAGAACCTGGGACTGCCCGTCGTTCTGCTGAACGGCTTCCGCGGGGATCAGTAAAACGTTGGTCTTCTCAGAGGTGCTGAAAACCACGTTAGCGGTCATCCCGCTTCGGATGAAATCCGGGACCACATCGGGCCAAACGTACACCTGGTAAGTCGTCACGTTGTTGACCATGGTCGAGAAATATGAGATGCGTTTGACTGTTCCCGCCATGGGTTTATCCGAGTAGGCGTCCAAAGTAACGGTCGCTTTTTGGTCCATCTTGATCTGAGCGACATCGGTCTCGTCGACCTGGGTGTTCACGATAAGGTGGTCGGACAGGATCATCAGGGTCGTGCCGGTATTGACCATCTGCCCGGGAACCGTGGGAAGCCAAATGATCTGGCCGTCTTGGGGGGACAGGAGGGGAGTGGATTGATAAAGAGCGCTCCAGTGTTTCAATTGTTTGTTGCCCTTGGCGGTGGCCGCGTCCAAAAGGGTGGCTCTTTCAGTCGAGCTTAATTCCATTAATTTTTGGCCTTTTTTGACGGTGTCCCCCTCCTTGATGAAGATCTTCTCGATGCGCCCGGAGATCGAGGGATAGATCGACAGTTGATTCTGCGGTTGGACGTTGCCGGTGGCCAGGACCGTCAATTGAAGATTGCCGCGGGTGACCGTCAAAGATTTGTAATCAAGATCTTTTTGTTTGTTCTTCCCGCCGCCCTTGCAGCCGGTCAAAAGGAGGACGGCCCCCAGAACCATAAATATCGAACCGATTTTCTTCATGGGATCACTCCCTTTCCTTGGTTAAGTTCCCAGCTGGCTTCCGCGGTCTTGATGGTCAAGTAGCTGGAAAGTTCCGCTTTTTGCTGGCTCGTCAGATTTTCCTCGAGTTGATTCCAATTCTGAAAACTCAACAGACCGTTCAGGTATTCCGCTTTGGCGATCTCTTCGCGGGTCTGGGCCGTCTTGACCTGGAATTGCTGGACTTTATTTTGCTGCACGGCGTCCACGTAAGAGGCGTAAGAACTTTCAAGCTGGCTCTCGGTCTTCAGGTCGGTGCTTTCCAGGGCCGCTTCCGAGCCTTGTTTGGATTCGTCGGCGCTTAACAAAGTGAAATAATCACGGCCGCCGGTGAAGACGGGGAAATTGACCGAGAGGGTCGCTGACCATCCCGCTCCCAGCGCGTCGTAAGAAGTGCCTTGGCCCGACATATTTGCGTTGGCGGTCAAAGTGGGGAAGAAAGCGCCGCGAGCGCTGGTGTCCTGGCCTTCCGAAATATGGTACCGGGCCAGGGCTTGACGATGAGCGGGGGTTTGACCTGTCAATTTGGCGAAATCGGGCGTTTCGTCGGGCGATGAAGGGGCCCCGAATTCCCCCTCGACTTCCAGTTTGTCCATGGTGTTGCGGCCCAAAACTTGGTCCAGCTGGCGTTGGGCGACCCGCAGAGACCGCACGGCCTGCTCTACCGCGAACGCATCCTGGCGGGTCGCGGCTTGGGCCTGCATGAGGGAACCTTTGTTGTCGGTGCCGCCGTCAAAATTCATCTGGACCAGGTCCTGATTTGCCTTGTCCCTATCCCGGATCTTTTCCAAAAGGACGATCTGCTGCTGGGAAAAAAGAAGCTGGTAAAAACCAACTTTCAGGTCCCGGGAAAGCTGAGCCTTCGCCTGGGTGAGCTGGGCTCGAGCCAACTCTAATTGGGCGTCCGCGATATCGGTCGCGGCGAAATCTTTGAAACCGGAAAAGATCGTTTCCTGGGCATTGATGCTGAGGTTGGCGCTCGACCTGTAAAAGGGGTCATTGAAAGCCCCGCCCAGGGAGCTGTCGGTCCCGCTGC
>CAYXYA010000472.1:0-1838 GCA_964469185.1 uncultured bacterium
CCCAAAAAAACGTCCGCCAGGCAGTGTAGATCCCGCTGGACACCGTACCACCAGCGAGTCCGACGCACTTGTGATCTGGTTCCTGTAAATCCAAGGGTGTCCCGGCCTTAAATTGGCCTTGGTTTTGAGTTGAATTTTTGGGGAATTTTTTGAAAGAGTCTCAGGGGGGTTCAATGGGGGAATTTCAGCTTTTTCTCGAAGGGGCGGTTAAATCCGTGGGATTTCACCTTCTCGTTAAACAAAATGTCTTCTCTGTCCTTCACCGATGTCTTCACGAGCTGCATAAATTCCAAAGGCTTCATCACGCGTGAACCCGATCCTCGCGCCATCTGAGAGACCGCACGGTCCTGAGTTACTACCATAAAAAGACCCGATCCTTTTTTTTCGCATAAAATTTTCTCGATCACCGAGTCCGCGGTGACGGACTGAGAATACAAGATACTGAAAAATTTCGTCCGGTACGCTTCAAATTCGTCATCGTTCCCGCGGCCGTCCAGAATCAAGAGTACCTTTCGGTCGCCGGACGAGGCAAAACCCGCCAACAAATCAAACAACGCTTCCCGGGAAAGTTTTTTGGGTTTGCTCTGGGAGGCAGAACCGTGAAGAAGATTGTAACCGTCAATCAGCCATTCTTCAAGCACGGAGTAATCGGTGGGACGAACTCATTAAGAATTATTTATGTTCCATATGTTTCACGAGATAGGCATCCAGAAGGTCCTTCTTGCTACGCCATCTGCCGCCGATCTTAAACCCCGGGAGAACGCCTTTTTTCAACCACCGGTAAACCGTCATTTCATGCACCCCAAGGTATTTTGCAATTTCCTTGGTGGTCATGATCTGGGTGCGCTCCGGGCGTCCCGGTTCTTTCATTTTAGGTTCAGCACCGTTCGTATCAGCCATTTTCCTTCTCCGTTTCTCTTCTTCCAATCCTTATTCTACTGAAAGAGCCATTCCTTACATAAGGTCTAGTTGAAGCTTACAGTAAGTATAATATAAAAGTTACTATTTGTCAACTTATTTAAGTAATATTTATCAATATTAGTTAAAAATCTGCCTAAAAAGGCGCATAACTTATTGAAAAATAACTGGTTAGAACGCTGATAGGAAGGGCTTTTTTACCTATTATTTGAACAAATTTAACAGGCCTTTGGCGGTGTCGCCAAGGTCGCCCGCTCCACCCTTGACCAGGCCAAAGCTATTGCCTAACAAGCTGCCGGCTTCGTCTTTAAAGGACCCGATATCGAGTCCCGCCAGCCTCGAAAGGGATGTCCGTGTTAACGCCTCAAACATGATGAGGTTTACGAAGCCGGGGATATTTTCGATATTCGTGTACTGTCTGTCCTGAATATTGATGTCAAAAACCTCGATGTGGGGTTGTCCGCCTTGGCTATAATCTTTGTAAACCACCCGGCCAATACTGAGGGATAATCGATCAATTTTAAGCTTCGGTGCCTGTCCCTCTGGTCCCTTTGGTTCTTCCCCTTTGCCCTCTTTAGGCTTCAGGGCATTGACATTGAGTTCGCCGTTGGCGTTTTTGACAACGGTGAGTTCTTTAAGGTTTAATTTTACTTCTCTAAAATGAGCGACACCTTTAAACAAAGCGGGTAGATCAAAGCTAATGTAGATCTGGGGAGCGTCCAACATTGTTTTCTCTGGAAACGATCGGGGGTTGTTGACGCGGATGTTTTTTAAATCAATGGTTGTTGATATCAGACGAAAGCTCGTGCTGCCAATGTGCACCGGCGCATGGGTCGCTTTGGACAAGGCACCCGAAATAATGGATTGGGCCAAGCCATTTTTGAAAACATTTAAGCCTACAAAAATGACAACAACCAGGA
>CAYXYA010000473.1:0-1836 GCA_964469185.1 uncultured bacterium
AACCGGGCGGTCGTTGGCGGGTTGGACCGCTACATTGTGAAGGGGTGTGAGCAATTGTTGGCGGGCCGGGTGGCTGATAAGACCTTTGAAACTTTTCTGAAACAGCTTCGGCGGGACTATTCGCAATACATGACGCTCTCTTCTGACGAGAGAAAAAAGCTGATTAAAAAAAGTATCGATGAGCTTCAGAAGTGGTCTAAGAACTTTGGAGAGACTATTCCTGTCAAGCCGGCTCAAGCCAAAATAACTCTTTATGATCCGATCCTTCCACTCGTGCCATCCGATAAACTCCGTGCGTTCCAACTCACCAAAATGAAAACCGCCGACGATCTGCTTCATTATTCTCCCAAGTGGGCGATCCATCAGTCCTCCTTTACTCCGATCGCCCAGTGCGTTAATCGCGAGGAGCCGTACTTTATACTTGCGAAGATCAACGGCATCGGTGAAACCCACCGTGGACCCCGGGGAATGCTTAAGGTGAATTTGGAAGATGGAAGCGGTCATTTAAGTTGGGTCTGGTTCAATCGGCCCTATTTGAAGAAGGATCTTTTTAATGGGCGTTGGGTGATCCTGCATGAAACTCCCCAGGTATCCAAGTGGGGTAAACAGGTGATCGGCCGAGCGGAAACCTTCGAGTTTTTGACGGAGGAAGAAGCTACGGAGTTACAGCAGGGCAAGGTTTTGACCTTTTATCCCTCGACGGCCACGCTGAACCAGAATTTCTGGCGGAATATTCTGAAAGCAGTTCTAACAAAGTATCTTCCACTTTTACAAACCGCTAAGAATTTCTCCTCTCCCTTCTCAAAAATGAGCCTGGCGGATGCGGTCGCCGAAATACATCATCCCGCGACTTTAGAAAGCTTTGAATCCGCTCGGAAACGATTAGCTTATGAGGAGCTATTAACATTACAAGTTTTTCTCATGGCGAAGCGCCGACTCATCGAAAAGAGGGAAAAGGGGCGGCAGTATCAATTCGAGGGCGAGAAGATCTTAAAATTCCGAAAAAGCATCCCTTACCAATTGACCTCGGCTCAAAAACGTGTCGTGAAAGAGATCCGAGAAAGTTTAGCCAAAGCCCATCCTATGAACCTACTTTTGCAGGGCGATGTCGGCAGCGGCAAAACTCTGGTCGCCGCTATTTCTTTTTTATACGCAGCGGATTCTGGCCTCCAAAGCGCCTTTATGGCGCCGACTGAAATATTATCCCAGCAGCATTACACCAACCTTCAACGTCTTTTGGAACCGGTGGGGCTGAAAACGGTTTTGCTGACCAGCGATATGAAGACGAAAGCGAAAAGGGAAACATTGGAATTATTGTCGAGTGGCAAGGCGGATCTAGTCGTTGGAACCCACGCGCTTTTGGAGGAAGGGGTCCAATTCAAAAATTTGGGGTTCCTAGTCATTGATGAACGTCACAAATTTGGAGTAATGCAGCGGGCCGGGCTGGAGGAAAAAGGGAAGTGGCCGGACTGTCTGATGATGACCGCGACGCCTTTTCCCCGCACTCTGGTCCTGACCGAGTACGGGGATACCGATCTATCGCTTTTGGATGAATTCCCCAAGGGCCGTAAACCGATCAAGACGGCCTGGAAGAGCGAGAAACAAAAATCGGATGTTTATCAGTTTGCTAAAGAGCGCGTTTTGAAAGGGGAACAGGTTTTTTGGGTTTTCCCCGTGGTGGATGAATCCAAGAACTTTTTAAAGTCCGCCGTTCAAATGCACCAACATTTTCAAAAAGAAGTTTTTCACGGGTTCAAGGTCGGCATTTTGCACGGCAAAATGAAAAAAGAGGAAAAGGATGCGCGATTTACGGCTTCCATAGTCGAAAATATATAC
>CAYXYA010000474.1:0-1834 GCA_964469185.1 uncultured bacterium
GACCGGAGCCCTGGCTCCGGCGGACATCAAAAAAGAACAAGACGCCGTTATGAAGCTATTGATGAGCGGCAATAAGTCCCATGTGGCGCATGTGGTGCGAAAAGCCGGTCTTCCGCGCGTGATGCTGGTGAGCTGCGCTGACTCGCGCGTGGCGCCGGAAACGATCTTCCATATGCAACCGGGAGAGATCTACACCAACCGCGCCTTTGGCAACATCGTGGACAAGGTGATCTTGGGAAGCTTGGAATACGGGGCGTCCAAACTGAAATGCCGCGTGCTGGTGGTGATGGGGCACGAGGATTGCACGGCTTTAAAAGAAGCCATCGAGGAGCATGATAGTCCGAGGCACGTTTGGCGGTCCTTGAACCTTCAAGACCTGGATGAAAGGCTTCAGCCGGCGGTGGCCGCGGTCACCGATAAAAAACTATCCGAAGAAGCCCGCTGGGACGCGGTGGTACGGGCTAACGTCCTCAACACCATGCGGACCATCCGGGAGCAGAGTCCTGAGCTCTGGCAGTTGGAACAAAAAGACCTACTCAAGATCGTCGGGGCCGTTTATCACCTCAAAACAGGTAAGGTTGAATGGTTGAAAGAATAATTCCTTGATCATCGGTGTTCCGAAGGAAGTCAAAGACAACGAATTTCGCGTGGGGATCGTCCCCGGCGGCGTGGAAGAATTGATCCTTGCCGGTCATCGGGTCCTCATTGAAAAGGGCGCGGGACAGGGAAGCGGTATTTCGGACCGCGATTTTAAGGAAGCGGGCGCTCAGATCATCGCCCGTAAGCGCGATCTTTTCAAACGAGCCGATCTCATCCTGAAAGTCAAAGAACCGCAAGCTTCCGAATACCCCCTCGTCCATCCCGGGCAGATCCTTTTTTGTTATTTTCATTTCGCCGCTTCTCGTTCCCTCACGGCCGCGATCTTAAAAAGCAAAGCCGTCGCGATCGCCTATGAAACTATCCGTCTCGCCTCCGGGGAGCATCCTTTACTGACTCCCATGAGCGAAGTCGCCGGAAAAATGGCCATTCAAGAGGGCGCCAAATATTTAGAGCGCTCGATGGGCGGCAAGGGTATTTTGCTCGGCGGCGTGGCCGGCGTGAAGCCCGCCAAGGTCGTCATCATCGGTGGAGGAGTGGTTGGGACCAACGCGGCCAAGATCGCCGCGGGCATCGGCGCGCGGGTGAGCGTGATCGATATCAATCCTTCCCGTTTGCGGTATCTGGAAGACGTGCTTCCTAAAAATGTGACGACGCTGGTCTCGAACCGCCGGGTGATCCGCGAGGAAGTCAGGGAAGCGGACCTTTTGGTGGGGGCGATCTATGTGGACGGCGCCAAGGCGCCGCGGTTGGTCACGGAGTCTATGGTCAAATATATGAAGCCCGGTTCCGTCATCGTGGATGTCGCCATCGACCAGGGCGGCTGTGTGGAAACAGCCAGACCGACGACCCATAGCCATCCGGTTTATACGCGTCACGGGGTGATCCATTATTGCGTGACCAACATCCCGGGCGCGGTGGGCATGACCTCCACTTACGCTTTGACGAACTCGACCCTGCCTTTTGTTCTGGAGATCGCCAAGCGTGGTTATCAAGAAGCGGTCAGGCGCAATGAGGCCATCCATCACGGACTTAACATCGATCAAGGCATCTTGATCCATCCGGCGGTCAAAGCCGCGTTCAAAAAATGACGCAAGGATCCTAAAATGCCGATTGTTTTTGCCAGCGTCAGCGTCACCATCCTGTTGTTCTATCTCGCGACATTGGGTATGGCTTATGCCCATTATTTTGATGTATCCACGACTTTCGCCCAATTATTTTCCAGGGATTTTCATAT
>CAYXYA010000475.1:0-1826 GCA_964469185.1 uncultured bacterium
CCATGGAAGAAGCCAATGAACATGCCCAGGACGCTCTGGAAGACGCCAATGAGCGCCACGGCGGCCGCGACGACATGAAAAGCGGCGACATCGAAAAGAATGAACAAGAAGTGGAACACAATGTTCAGCAGACGGAAACGGAACACCACGGCGGGCACGGCAACTAACGGTTAAATCTGCTTATCTCGCCCTGGAAGATCCGGGACCCGGGCGAGGCCTGCAGGCAACAGTCGGCAGCCCCGGTTCAACTGCCGACTGTTTCCCGCGGGCCCTAGTAAAGACGCCTTCCTTATCTCACAATCCATTCTAAAAAACAGCTGTTTTTGAGTTCCCATGCTCAGCATGGGTCTCCTGTCCCGAATTATCGGGACGAGTGCTCTATTTAAGATTTCCGGCACTCGCCTCATACTTAATCAGGAGGGGAAAAACTTCGCCTACGCGAAGTTTTTCCCCCTTTTTATGCATAAGAATCTTGTACGCTCACCACACAACAGGCGAGCGTCCGCCTTGCAGTGTGGCGGACGATTTATCGCGTTTCTTCTGGTCCCTTGCCTCATCGGCACGTCGGTCGATGCGTCTGGCTTTGCCGCATCCGCCGTGTCTCACCGACAAATCCTTACTGCCTTCCCCTGTTTTTCGGAACAAGCATTCGCTTTTGCGGATATTTTTACGGCAGAAGGAAATCCCGATAAGAAGGTAGCCATCGCTCTGGATCAACAAGCCGCACGGGCGGCAGGCGCGCTGACCGCGCATACCATCCGCCTTCCTGAAGAAATGCCCGTAACCGGTCCATCGGTAGTCATCACCCAGATGTCGTATCAGCTACGGGATGGAAAGCGCGAATGGGTTTGGCCCGAGTCCGATAGGAGCGGTCTAGCAGAGCGGACCTTGCAGGGGTTATCGGTAAGAAAAGCGAAAACGAACCCCAGCGTGTTTCTTAGGGCGCTTATGCCGCTGGTGGTTTTTTGCGCCAAACGCTGGTGGGGATTTAGATCTCCCTCTGATTTTAATCTCGCCGAGGGAATAGACCATTTGAATAAACGGATGCTGCAAACGACGCCTGCTCGCCCGGATAAGCGCCATAAATTACACCGCAAATTATCCGGCAGAGCGATAGCGTTGCTGCATCACACTCCCAAAGAATTACTGGACTTGCGGCTTTCCGAAGCTGTGGACGAAGCGGTCTCCAATGTGAATCTCTTGTTGAAAACGTCCATCGATAAAATTGATGACTGGGAAAATGCCCGCATTCTACTGGTGTTGAACGCCGGAACCCCGCTTTCCTGGGATAGTCCGACACGTACTTTACAGGTGGATTTCTTCTCACTGCTTCCCTGGCAAAGCAATGAACGGTCTGCCGTCCTGAAGCATATTGTTAACCAAATGCGGGTCGAACGAACCATGGAAAGCCACTCTATGGAAATGTCTCCCTACGCCCGCCGGTATCCGCGATTGATCAATGAAATTGCCGCCCTTCTGCTGGACCGGCAGGAATGGAGAGAAAAACCCCTCAATATGACGCGGTATGAAACTTTACTGAAAAGGCTCGACCGGACAATCGATCCGCTGGAACGAGTCCGAATCGTTGTTCGGGCGATCCGCCAGGACAAAGTATGGACGGTACGTGCCGGGCTTCCTGATGACATCGATTTTCCCGAATTAGCCCGAGCCGTGCAGTTCTTGCTCCCCCTCGTGAAAAAAGAGTGGCCTTGGACGCGGCACCTCCGACTTGATGCGAAAGAGAAGCCGCCGGAAGCCGTTCAACCTTTCCGAAGTGGGAGTGTGCAGGCCGCTTCGGTTGGAGCTTCTCAAACGTCTTACGCTAT
>CAYXYA010000476.1:0-1823 GCA_964469185.1 uncultured bacterium
AAATAGACGAACTTTTAAAAACGCCCCTTTTTAACTTAGGCGGAAAACACCAGCTCGCTCGAATGGTACAGCCTGGTGCAGGGGGATATTCAATATTCGACGCAGAACATAATGAGTGGATAACAAGCCAACTAGAAGCTTCAACGACTCGCGACCAGCATAGTCAATTAGTAGTATGTTTGGCTCTGGAACTGGCCCTTCAAAGCCCGGGGTTGTCTTCTTCCCAGATTGAGGCCTTAGGAATTGCTGCGGCATTGCATGATGCGAAGCATCCAGCTTATTCGCATGCGGGGGAAAGGGGACAGGCCGATTTGGCAAGGATGGCTGATGAACGGGAATATAGTGCCAGTTGGTTTGGCGATCAGTTCCCAGAACTCAAATTTGGCCAAGATATTCCCCCCGAGAAATTAATTGCTTTAGGGAAAACGAAAGAACAGAGGGGAGCGCTCTCATCGCATGAAAAGTCTCTGGTGGTTGATTTACGTGATCCATCAAGTACCTTAAGAAGGGACTTGGGAGAAATCGTTAATGAGCAAAATTTACCCTTAATTATGGAGGTCCTTTCGGAACAACGTTTGGGGTCGATTCTAGCTATCGCTGACACCCTGGCCTACTTACTTCATGATCCAATCGACCTTACGGGGTCTGCTTTGCACTTTTCGAACGGGGCGAGCCTAATAAAAGGACTTTTTGAAGTAATTTTTTACGATGTAACCGATCAATGTTTGCAGGTAAGAGCAGAACAATCGTTCCCTATTGGCAAAAAAAGAGTTGAAGACTGGTTGTCCATCAGAGCCGAAATGTATAGAGCTTTTTACCGACATCCCATATCGGCAACTGGTGAGGCCATGCGGCAAAGAGCCATTACCTTGGCCTATTTCGTTACTGATCTAGATTTAGATAAAATTCAGCGCTATGGTGACGAAGCCTTTCGAAGTTTAATGAGAAGAGAGATACAAGGATTAACTTTGAAAGCCAGAACTGCTAAAAATTTTCAGCGGATCAGCCGGGCCCTTGAAAGCTTGGTCGCGGCCTTTTATGGTTACGTTGAATCCAGACCAATCGCTCTAAGTGGCCGCGTCCTAAGTACAAACTATGTCGAACATATATTCCCCTGTGCACGTGATCAGAAGACCCGCCGCCTGACCCACGTGTTCGCAGGGGGGAGGTGGGCGCCCGTTTCTGATAGATTGATAGACCGCGCAGTCGCCGCAGCGAGGAGAATCAGTCCCCGTTCGCCAGTCGCGGACGGAGCAGTGGCCGTAGTTTCTCCAATTGAGTATGGTGTAAAGAAGCTTTCGCTAGGCAACAGAGTTGTAGTTACCCCGAGCGTTCAAAACAGTGTCACAAGTATGGGCGACGTTCTGGTGGGAAAGTATGTTCTTGTTTGCCCAGGGTCGTCAGACCGTCTCACGTCAGCCGTGGTTCGATCTTGTATCGGTGGTCTATTCTCTGTGGGACCGAAATTGGCGGGTGTCGGAACCAGAGAAATAACACACTTAGACCTGCCACTTCCCGAAGAGACAACACTAGAGTAATTTATTTTTTTATTTTGTAATAATTTTGTTTCGGGCGGTGGTTGGTGGCGGGGCTCTGAAGAAAATTATTGCCGGAAAGAAAGCGGGGGAAACAGCGGAGCTGACAATTTATCGGGACTCGAATCAGACTTTGACAGTCAAGGCGGTGTTGACGGAGGGTTCTCAATGATTGCCAATGGATAATGGTAGTGAGTTGTGAGACAATGGTCATAGATTATGGAAAATGGGAAAAAGAAAATAGTCTCATTTCAAGATCTGGATGTTTACCAACGTTCGATTTCTGCC
>CAYXYA010000477.1:0-1817 GCA_964469185.1 uncultured bacterium
AGCGGGTCGGGCTGGGCGAGATGAAGTTCACGGAAAAGAACGGCCGACTCCAGGGGTTCGCGGTGAATGTGGGCACCAAAATGGTTTGGGAAGAAGTTCCCTGGGAATGGGAATTCGGAAAAGAGTTCAGCCACGCGCGGGTTTACAGCCAGGGTCTTCCTTATTACATGAGGGCCCGCTACCTTTTCGAGGAAACCCAACCCGGACACACACGTCTGACGGTTTACATGTCCTGGATACCACGGGGACTCAAGGCCCGCCTCTTGATCAATATCGGCTTGATGCAGATCAAAAAAGGCTATGTGAAAGCCCTGAAGGAGATCGTCTCGGCCATCCAAAGCCAAAAGCCGGCCCCTCTTCCCGCGTCCGCTATCAAGTTCACTCCGGCCATCCGGGAGAAATTACAAAGTATCCGGAAAAAAATGTTGGAAGCCGGGATCCAGCCCGCGTTGGCCGAGCAGATGATCCGCTACGTGGAGACCGAGCCGGAGGACACCCTTTACCGGATACGCGTGAAATCCCTGGCCCGCGAGTGGAGAGTGAGGGAGAAGGACCTGCTCCTGGCCTTTTTGACCGCTACCCGTCTGGGACTTTTCCTCCTGACATGGGATGTGCTCTGTCCCCATTGCCGGGGCGTCCGTAATGAGATGAAGAACCTGGGCGACCTGCCGAAACGAGGGAACTGCGAGGTTTGCCAGATCGATTTCGACGCGACCTCTTTCAACACCCTGGAAGTGACCTTCCATGTCCATTCTTCCATCCGCGCCATCGAGAAAAAAGTCTTTTGCGCCGCGGAGCCGGGCAAGAAGCCTCACATCAAGCTTCAAAAGACCATCACCCCGAAAAACGAGCTGGCCCTCCAGACTTTTTTAAGCTTGGGACGTTACCGCCTCAGGGTCCAGGGAACGGAAAATTACAATCTCCTGGACATCAACGACGAATCGTCCCTGAACCGCGTCGCCTGGCAGGATTCGCTGGCCCAGCAAAACTTTCAGAGCGCCCATTTCCCAACAGTGGTCCTCCAGAACACCTCGCCCAACGCCAAGACTTTCATCCTGGAAGAGAACAGCACCGACCAGGAGACCCTCAGACCGGTGGATCTTTTTTCTTTCCAGGGTTTCCGCGATCTTTTTTCCCAAGAGGCTTTGGCTTCCGATATGAAGCTGGAGATCGGGGTGCAGACCATCCTCTTCACCGACCTGGTGGGTTCCACCAAGTTCTATGAGACAGAGGGGGACACCGTGGCTTTCGCCGAGGTGCGCCGGCACTTTTTGAAGGCTTATGATTCGGTCAAGGACAACGGAGGAGCGGTGGTGAAGACCATCGGCGACGCGGTCATGGCGTCCTTCGCCCATCCCGTGGACGCCGTCAAGGCGGCGGTGGAAATGCAGAGATACTTCAACGGCGCCAATCCCCAGACCCAGCTTCGCTTGCGGATCACGGTGAACACGGGGTCCTGCCTGGCGGTGAACCTGAACAGCAACATCGATTATTTTGGGAACACGGTCAATCTATCGGCCAAGATCCAATCCACCTCGAACGCCGGACAGATCGGTTTCACGGAAAGCGTGGCGAGCGACGCAGAAGTGAAGAAGTTCCTCGCGGACAGCCGGTTATCCGCGGAAAAAGTGGATTTCGAGATGAAATGGGCCAAGAAAAACATTCCGGTCTATCGGATCGAAGTGAAGTAGATCCTAATACTTTGTCATTGCGAGGATTGCTCGCCGACGAACAACTTTCTTTTTTTGCCCCTTCCCTCTCTAGCCCTCATCCATCTAGGGGGTTTTGTAAGATCGTTTGTGAGTACCTCTGTTTCG
>CAYXYA010000478.1:0-1809 GCA_964469185.1 uncultured bacterium
TCTTTCTACTTCCAGTTGTTTTTCCGGCTTTATTTCAAAGATTATGATCAGGATCAGCTGGCCCTTCCTGATCTGCAGCTCGGGTTCATCGATGAGGATAGTCAAGATCTATTGTCGGCCAAAGCGAATTGGGAATTCGAGCCCCAATGGATTGGGAGCCTGAGTCTGAGCCGGATCCGCAGCGAGTCCGACCAGCCGGGCGCTTATTACATCAAGAATATGGCTTCATTCCAAATACGGAGAAGCTTTTAGCCGAATTCTGCTAAAATTGTGTCCGACTATTTTTGATGCTTCGAAGAGAGCTTGTGGATTTGGATCTGTTCGTTTTTGTGCGGGGTTTGTCGTGATTATTTGGAAGGCGGCTTTAATTTCATGAAGAAGTCCGATGACGGATTAAAAATCGACATTTTGGATATATTTGGCGACGACTGGGCTAAACCCGCTGTACCGGTTGGCGGTCCCGCCGCGGTCGATCCGGTCGCCAAAATCGCCGAGGAAGCCGCGCCACAGGTCGAGAGCCCCGCTGAACCTCCCGAGACCCAATTCAATGACCCTGGCATCGTTGTAGAAACGCCTCAGGTTGAACCTGTCGCGGAGGAGGTTCCCCCCGCCGCTGAGCCGGTCGAACCGATCGCCGCGGCGGAAAATCCTCCGGCCGAAGCTGTGGTTGAGGTCCCTTCCGTTCCTCCGGCGGTCCTAGAGTTTTTTCAAGGATATGATGAGTTCCGAAAAATTGTTTTGGATGAGTTAAATGACTCGGCAGGGCATAAAAAAACATGCGTTATGTTGGTCAGGACTTTCGAGCTCGCCAGGGAAAAATACCCTGAGATCTTTCGCAACGCCAACTGGGACGAGAATGGGAACTTGCTTGAGGACGGGTCTTTGGATCCGAAACGGGTCGTTTTGAACAAGGGCGCGTTGGAACCGGCCCAGGCGGACATGATCTTGGACACGGCTTTGATAACGCTCTTGAACCTGCGCCTCCAATCGATCGAAAAGGGATTGGGCGTTGAGGTCAGGAATAAAACTCGCTCTCGGATGAAGAAGTGGCTGGCAGATGAGATCCAAAGGACTGGCAACCAAAACCGGGACCTGACTTCCCTTAAAAGGTTGAATCACTATCTACTTTAGGATGGGACCCCGCTAACGATCCGTGGTTGAGTTGACAACCACGAGAGGTGTCACTAAAATTCGTTTTGTTCTTTTCTCGATCCATCGATAACCTCACCAAGCCTTCGGGCGGGTGAGGTTTTTTATTTATTTCACCGGCTGCCTTGGCCCCTGGGAGTAAACATGTCCGTGAAGATCAGGCCGATCTCATTTCAACGTTCCTATACACGTTATGCCGAAGGGTCCGTTTTGGTCTCGATGGGCAACACTAAGGTTCTTTGTACCGCTTCGGTTTCGGAGGATGTTCCGCCATTCTTGAGGGGCAAGGGGAAGGGATGGGTCACGGCTGAGTACTCCATGCTGCCCCGAAGCACCGCTGAACGTACTTCCCGCGACGCGGTGAAGGGTAAGATCAACGGCAGGGTCCATGAGATCCAAAGGCTCATTGGCCGGGCTCTGCGGTCCGTGATGGATTTTGAGGCCCTCGGCGAGCGCCAGATCATCTTGGATTGCGATGTGATCCAGGCGGATGGCGGCACTCGGACCGCGGCGATCAACGGGGCCTATGTCGCCCTCGTTGACGCCTTGAAACGGTTGATGAAAAAAGGCGTGATCAAAAAGATGCCGATCCGTGAGGGGATCGCCGCAGTGAGCGTCGGGATCGTGGCGGGAAAACCGGTTTTGGATCTTTGTTATGAG
>CAYXYA010000479.1:0-1806 GCA_964469185.1 uncultured bacterium
ATGGCCGTATCCTGCCAGAAGTTGATGAGTTGAAGTCCACTGCAGATATAGTCCGAATAGCGGTGAAGTTTTTCGCTCTGTATCCCGGAGATATAAAGCACCATGCGGCCCACGGGGTTGGCGCTATGACGGCAATAGTTCAAAAGGGCCGGCCAGGTCGCGTAGCGTTTGACCGTCAGGTCCATGCGGTAAGCTTTTAAAAGGGCCAGGGGCAGGGAAAGCGGGATCTGAAAAGTTCGTAGAGTGTTAGCGAAAGCTTGAAGAACAGGCGCGGATTTTTTGCCTTTGAGCGCGGCTTTGAGACCCTTTTCCCAAGCGTTGATCTCCTGAAGCCGGCGGCCTTCATAGCGCTTTTCATCGGCGAAATCATCGGCGGTACGGGCAAAGGCGTAAAGGGCCGCTATATGCGGACGGCTTTGTTTCGGCAGGAGCAGGGAAGCTACGGGAAAGTTCTCGTAATGCGCCGCGGCCTGGCGCGAGCATTTTTCGTAAGCGGTCTTTAAGTGTGAGGGAATGGATCTATCCACGAGCGATGTCTTTCCGAAGAGAGTGGAACCAATATAGAAAGGCCCGCTTTTTAGCGCAATTGATAAGAGAGACTTTTCTTTTGAGGAGAGTCGGGATATAAAAGACGGATCTTGTTGAGGAGACGCCCGTGGAACCGAAAGAAACGTCCGAAAAAATAGAAAAAGAGACCAGCTCCGTTCCACAAGTCCCGGCGGAATCCCTCGAAAAAGAGGTTTGTTGGGACAAACCCTTCACGCTATCCGGCGGCTGTTGCCAGGATTAAGAACACATGTCGCCAACGGCAAAGGGAACTCTGATAAACGCAGATAAATGGGATAAGGCATTTAAAATTGAGAATTATCAGCGTTCATCCGTGTTCATCAAAGTTCCAAGGTTCGCTTTTCTTGGTTTTTGGATGTTTCTTGAAAAGGTGATTTTTTCGCCCTAAACTACGGCCCCTCTGATTTATGGATTGGACATTTACTCTTAGAATTTCATTCAAAGGGTAAAATGCCGATTCGGTTTTAACTTGGCCTTCGGCCAAATTTTTTGATATCGGACATTTACCCGGTCATCCAACAAAAGACGTTGGATGAGGGTTGAAGTCCTTTCTTTTATTTGGTTTTTGTTTTTGGATAAGGACATTTAGCTCAGCTGGTTAGAGCGTCGCGTTCACATCGCGAAGGTCACTGGTTCAAATCCAGTAATGTCCACCACTTATGCCCTGCTCTTCGGAGTGGGGCTTTATTTTTTGGCCTCAACCGGATGAACTCATGAAAACGCGAAACATCCACCTCAAATCCATCGGCACCTTCCGCAAAGGCATCATCACGGTTAACGCGCGGTGGGCCAAGGGACTCAAAGGCATCGAGGGTTTTTCCCATCTCCTCGTTCTGTTCTGGCTCGATAAGGCTCACAAGCCGGACATGTTCATCCATCCGCGCGATATCAAAGGCCTCCCCAAGATCGGATTTTTGGCGACGCGAACGCCCCATCGGCCCAATCCTATCGGTTTTACAGTGGTGAAATTGTTGAAGCGCAAGGGCGCGAAGCTTTGGGTGAGGGGACTGGACGCCTGGGATGGAACGCTAATCTTGGACCTGAAACCTTACACGAAACGGGAAGCTCTCAAGAAATTCAAAATTCCTGGTTGGGTGAAAAAGCTCGACCGACGCGAAACCGATCCACTACGCCGATACGGCTCCTGATCATTTTTTTAAAAATATAGAATGAGTCGATTTGTCATTCCGAGGAGCAAAGCCGATAGGCTTGGTTTGCGACGTGGGAATCTCAGGTTTT
>CAYXYA010000480.1:0-1802 GCA_964469185.1 uncultured bacterium
CAAGAAATATGGCTACGGCTGGATCCCCGATATCCCGGATCACAGGGATTTTCTATATAAAGGAATTAAACCCAAGAAATTCCGTCTTCCCTCTAGTGTAGACTTGAGAGAATTCTGCTCCGAAGTTGAAAACCAAGGTCAACTCTGGGGTGAGTCCCTGAGACTGGACAGAAAGAATTGAAAGAATAGCAGCAGCCGTTTCTTTCTTTTTTGGTTCTTTTTTCTTTCTTTGTGGATAAGGTGAATATGTGGATAACTCCCGTTTCGGCCCAAAAACAAGGGCTTGAGCCGTCATGCCCTTAAAAATATAGGCTTTATTTGCCTTTAGCGCCATCTTTTTTATTCGTGCCTCATCAAACCATTGCCGGTTTTAAGGCCACAGAGCTTTTAAGCCAGGTGTCCTCGAACTCATTCGGAGGGACGTATCCGAGGCTCGAATGAAGCCTCTTGGCATTGTAGACGTCCTCAATGAAGCGGCCGGTGTGGCGCACCGCGTCCTCGAATGTTTCGTAGTCCGACAGATACACCTCTTCATATTTGTAGGTCTTCATGAAGCTTTCGGCCATGGCATTGTCGTAAGGATTGCCCCTGGCGGACATGCTGACCCGAAAGTGGTGCTCTTTTAAATAATCCACGTACTCATGGGCCGCGTACTGGACGCCGCGATCCGAATGATGGATGCAGCCGGGCGCAGGCTTTCGATTCTCGACGGCCATCTTTAACGTGTCCAGCGTCAGGGCCCGGTCGATCGTTCTGGAGAGCGCATATCCTACGACTTTTCTGGAAAGCTTGTCCAAAATAGCGGCAAGATAAGCGAATCCCCGCAAGATCCTCACATACGTGATATCCGCGATCCAGACCTGGTTGAGACTCGTAACAATTAGATCTTTGATCCGGTTGGGATAAATCGGATACGGGTGATTGCTGTCGGTCGTGTGCACCACGAAGCTTTTCTTTTGCTTGCAGCCTAAGCCCCGTTCCTTCATTAGGCGGCGGATGACTTTGGAATTAACGTGCGTCCCGCGCCGTTTGAGTTCCTTGGTCACACGCCGGTATCCGTAACCGGAGAATTCCACCACGACAGCCTCGATTTGCCCGACAAGCGCCTCATGATCTTGTTTCTTCGGCTTGTAATAATACGTGCTTCGAGGCAGTCCTGTCATTTCGCACCTCCGTTTAACATTTCCCTGGGGGTGCGAACGGATGATTTCTCGCTGGACTTCCGGCGATAGGTGTCCTTGACTTTTTTTAAAAGCTCGATTTCCATCGCCTGCCGGCCTACTTTACGCTCCAATTCCGCGATCTTATTCTCAAGAGCGCCCTGTGTCGTCGGTTCATTCTCAAGCTTTCCGTGGTCATACTGGTCCAGCCACCGGTAGACGAGATTTGACGAAAGCTCGTACTGGCGCATCGCCTGCGCCGTTGTTATCATCCCTGCCCGGACTTCTTCAACCACCTTTCGTTTAAATTCAACCCCGAATTTCCTACGACTTCTCATCTTAAGACCCCTTTCTAACGGCCGGGGTCTATTCTATCCAATCCTTTCACATTTTAGTGTCCAATTTTTGGGGCGCACTCCAATTCCTCCCAATACTTCCAATACCACCATAACGGAAATTTCTAAGTCCAAAGAGTCTATCTATCTTGTTATGTACCTTGTCTCCCTTGATCCTGCAGAGCCGAACTCTGAAGTCTCTCAGCTTCTAAAAGCATTGGTGGATGCCAAACAAAGAGGTGTCCAGGTCAAAGTGATCTTTGACCAGAATCTCGACTTCACTGATGCATCAAGCCAGGACCACATC
>CAYXYA010000481.1:0-1796 GCA_964469185.1 uncultured bacterium
TCCGCGCCTTCCTTCATTGCGACCTCGACCAACCCCTTCGCGATAGCGGGCCGAGCCAAAGAAGTACCGAGAAGGTAAATACCCTCGTACTTTGCCTGTGCTCTTAAAGCGGAAAAACAGTAATCCTCCAGGAATTCTTTCCGCTGATCCTTCACGATCGCCTTGATCGCACCGGTACGCAGGGCTTTCGCTTTCGCGGGACCGACTTCTTTTCCCTGGCCTACATCCGAAATAAAAGCGATGACCTCGCAACCATAATTTTCCTTGAGCCAAGGAATGATGATAGAGGTATCCAAACCGCCCGAATATGCCAGAACCACTTTATTGACTTGTTTCATAATTCCCTCTTTGTCGTTAACCCATCAAGGTGACTAATAGAGCCTTTTGCGCGTGTAACCGGTTTTCCGCCTCATCCCAGACCAGGGATCGCTTCCCATCCATCACACCCGCCGAAACTTCCTCGCCCCTGTGCGCCGGCAAGCAGTGTAAGAAGACCGCTTTCGGCGATTCAGCCATGAGTCTCTCATTCACTTGATAACCTTTAAAGTCGTTCAGTCGTTTCGCTTTTTCAGCTTCCTGTCCCATGCTGGTCCAGACATCGGTATAGACCGCGTCGGCATTCTTGACCGAGCCCTCGACCTTTTGTGTAACCTCGATCCGACTCCCATTTTTCACGCCTTCTTTTTGTGCCCGTTTCAAAATGGCCGCGTCGGGCTCGTAACCTTTCGGACAGACCAACCGAAAATGCATGCCGGTCATAGCCGCGCCGATCATCAGGCTGTGCGCCACGTTGTTGCCGTCACCCACGAAAACCACCTGAAGGCCTTTGAGATTTCCGTAATGGTCTTGAAGCGTTTGTAAATCTGCCAGGATCTGGCAGGGATGGTGGTTATCCGTAAGCCCGTTGATGACGGGGATGGTCGCGTGCTTCACCAAAGCCTCCACTGTCGCGTGCGCGAAGGTCCGGATCATGATGCCCTGCACGAACCGGGACAGGACCTTGGCCGTATCCTGGATGGTTTCGCCTCTACCGAGCTGAATGTCGTTGCCGTTGAGATAAAGCGCGTGTCCTCCGAGTTGGAACATGCCCACCTCAAAAGACACCCTTGTGCGGGTCGAGCTCTTCTCAAAGATCATTCCCAGGGTTTGACCCTTGAGCGCCTTTTTATATTTGCCGGGCTTGTTCTTGATCTGGGCAGCCAGATCCAAAAGCTTAAAAAGCTCTTTGGAAGATAACTCTTCGAGTGTCAATAGATGATTCGCTATTTTAGGCATTGGAGTGTCCTAGACTTTTAATTCTTCGGCGATGGCCTTGCGTAATTTTTCCATCGCAAGGTCGATATCCTGATTATTGATGATAAGTGGGGGCAAGAACCGCAAGACCGTGTCATGGGCCGCGCCCACCAGAAGTCCCTGCCTGGCACAAAGACCGACCAACGAAGCGGCGTTCCGGGTCATTTGCAGGCCCTGGACCAGACCTAGACCCCTGACTTCCGTGAAAAGCTGCGGAAAATCTTTTTGAACCGCCAGGAGGCCTTGTTTCAAGTATTCGCCTTGATTAGCGGCGTTCATGACCAGGTCTTTGAGGATGATCGTTTCGATATTGGCGATCGCCGCCGAACTAACGATCGGATTGCCGCCAAAGGTCGAGGCGTGATCCCCCGGTTTGAAACCCTGGGCCACTTGATTGGTGACCAGCATCGCTCCCATGGGAAGTCCCGCGCCCACAGCTTTAGCGGAGGTCATGATGTCCGGCTCGATGTCATAGTGTTCGTAAGCCCCCATCTTGCCGGTCC
>CAYXYA010000482.1:0-1795 GCA_964469185.1 uncultured bacterium
GTTTGATGTCGACCGTTGAATATGGCGCGGATGGCATTAACATTAAACCCCTTGTTAAAACCTACGATAAAAGGCGGTTGAAGATCATCTTGGGGGATTTTTCTGAAGTTCGTTTTCGAGTCGCCCATTTTAAACGAGAACACATGGCGTTGTTTCGGCACTTTATCCCCCGTTTTCTGGAAAAGAGCCTCGAGCCTTGGCTTGGATGGTATGTTATCGCTTACGCGGTGAAGTGAGGCGGATCTTGGGACTGTTATCATTTGTTTTCGGGCTTGTGTGGAAGGAATACATCGATTGAAGAAGCGACCTGGCTTTCTTATTTTTCCCCTGGAAGAAAATCTGTGGGAATACGGCCTTGAAATTTCCAAAAAAGCCTTAAATTCGGATTTTTCTAGAAAGGTCGTTGAGACTTTCGCCACCCGGGTGACTTTGATCGGTTTGGGGCTTTTGACTTCCATCGTAGTTGCTCGGATCCTGGGGCCGGAGAGGCGTGGAATTTTTTCCGTCGCCATGACATTGGGCGCGATCGCGACCCAATTCGGCAATATCGGTCTTCATGTCTCCAATACTTTCTTGGTGGCCCGGAACCCACGCACGCTTCCGGCCCTGGTGGGAAACAGCCTGGCGGTGGGAATGGGCGCGGGACTCTTTCTGGCCTTGACGATTTGGGTTGTTTTCACTTTTCGGCCATCCCTCGCTTTGCTTCAGGGAAACATTCTTTTTCTGGCTCTGATCTGGATCCCGCTCAGTTTGACCTATTTATTCTTTCAAAACCTGTTGATCGGCATCCAGGACATCCGGTCGTTCAATAAGATCGAGTTGACCGGTAAGATCCTCTCTTTGAGCTTGATCGGATTGCTCATTTTCGTCGGTAGCGTGACCGTCGCGGCCGTTTTTATCACCAATTTGATCATCCTCGTCTTCAGCTTGATATGGTCGTTCAACCGCTTGAGGTCCGCGTCCGAAAGGATCTTGAGATTTTCGGTAAAACTGTTCACGGAAAACATCAGCTACGGTTTCAAGGCTTACGTGGTGGCTCTCTTTTCTTTTCTGGTCATCCGCATCGATTTGCTGATGGTGCAGTACTACAAGGGTTTCGAGCAGGCTGGCTATTATTCGATCGCCGCCAACATGGGAGAGTTGATTTACACTCTTCCAATGGTGGTGGCCTCCATTCTTTTTCCGAAATTGTCCGGAATGCCCCGTCTTGAGTCGAAGTGGCGCCTCGCTCGGAAGACTAGTTGGGTTGTCGCTGGTTTTTTGGCAATCTCCACGATCGTTTCAATTTGGGTCGGACGTTGGATGATCCTTCTGCTCTACGGTAAGTCTTATCTTCCATCGGTCGATTCGTTCTTATGGCTTCTTCCCGGTGTCTTTTTCCTGGGTGTTCAAACGGTCCTGGTCCAATTCCTCAACAGTTTGGGGTTTCCCAAAGTGATCCTCTGGGGTTGGGGCGCGGTGACTTTGCTGAACATCGGCATGAATTTGTGGTTCATCCCCCAGTGGGGAATAATAGGCGCGTCCTTTTCCTCGTCGATATGTTATTTCCTAATCTTTTGTTTTGTTCTGTTGACGATCCGAAGGACGCTGCGGGAAAAATCATTTTCATCCGACCGCTGATCGAGGGGCTATGACCCGTTCTAAAATAAAGGTGTTCCGCTCAGTGGCCATTCCCGCGGGGGAAGCGAACCCGTCCGGAAGTGGGGCGGAAACTCAGATCTCATTCGATGATCTGAAACAATGGTGCGTCACGGGAAAAATCCTCCGGCATTTGTTCCGGTACGACGAATCGATC
>CAYXYA010000483.1:0-1780 GCA_964469185.1 uncultured bacterium
GAACAGATAGCGGATCTTCAAAATCAATACCACGTGAGCGCTTTTCCAACGGTGGTGATCCAATTCCCGGGCAAGGCCGAATACAAACAGTTCGTCGGTTATGGAGGGCCGGAAGAAACGATGGATAAGTTGGAATGGGTCCTAGCCGAAAAATAAGACTTGAAAGTTATTCCACTTCCTCGACCTGAAGGTAATTCACTCCTTTGGTGTAGTAGATCTTTCCCGTGACCTTGACCGATTGGCCGCATTTTTCCACCAAGGCTTCGCGCATCGGCATGAAGTCGGAGTTCACGGGATGGAACATTTGCTGGGTCTTCAAGTCCAGCAGGGCCAGCTCCTTTCCTTTCAAGGCGCAGTTGGTCTTGTGCCAATCGCCGCCATGATGACCTTCCGTGGCGAAACATTGAACATCCACGACTTCGAATTTCCAAGTTCCCGAAACGGGAGCTTTGGGTTGAGCGGCCCAAAGGGTCGAGACTCCGATCACGGCCAACGCCAGCACCATCAAAAGATTCTTTTTCAAGATGTCCTCCAAAAAATTAAATTTCGCCGGAAACGATCTCCGGCCCTTCTCTATTATGGAACCCGAGATTGAAAAGTTACCCGGCTGCTTTTTTCTTCCAAAGGTGAAAAGGGAGGATTGTTAAAGCTTTTTACCGGAATAAGTGGGTATTGCAGCCCCATAGGCCCCATGTTACGATACCGCCTCTTTGGGGCCGTTATTCCGCCGTAGTGAAAGGGAGTTTCTATGTCTCTTCGACAGAACCGTTTTTTCTATCTCGCCGCGCTGGCGGTCTTGATCTCCGCTGGTTGGGCTTGCGATAAACTCAGCAAAAGCAAGGCTGTTCTATCCGACGGCCAGGTCGTCGCCACCGTGAGCGGGCGCCAGATCACCTTCGGCGATTGGATGAAGGAAATGGATCTTTTGAGGGTGTTCGACACTCAGGTGGATCCGGATAACTCCGAACACGTCAAAGGGGTCTTGGAAGTCCTGATCAATCAGGAATTGATCCTTGCCGCGGCGCAAAAAGCCAACTACACCGACCCGAAATTCGACGAATTCCTCAAGAATAAACTCGTCCAAGCCGATATCCGCTTGAAGGACCAAAAAGAGAAGTTGGAAAAAGATCTGGAAACAGTGCGTCGTGTCGAAAAGAGCTATAAGGACGATTATAAGAAGGTGTTGTTAGCCAGGGCTTTCGCCCAAAGCGAGGCGGAAAAGGTCCCGGTTTCGGACAGCGAGATCCAAAATTGGTATGCACGGTACAAGTCCCAGGCTGAAGGCGCGGGGCAAAAGCTTCCGCCGTACTCCAGATTGACCGATGACCAAAAAAAGCAGATCAAACGTTATGTCCAAGATGAAAAATTCCAGAATCAATTCCAAAACAGCGACCAGGTCAAAAAAAACACTGACACGATCCAAAAATACCTAGACAGCCTTTCTCCCAGCCAACAAATGCTGAACGAGAAGCTTTCGGCGTCGGAAGTTCCGGCCTCCGCGCCGGCTAAAAAGTAAGAACGACGATCTCGAACTCCGTTCGAACCAGGAAAATCCCTGGGGGGCCGTCTTTTCGTGCGGCCTGTCTGTGAAACGGTGACGATTGGCTTATCCCATTAAAAAAATATTTCGACCCTCAAATGGCCTGCTCACGTTCGTGAGTCTGGCCATTTTTTTCTACGGCTGTTCGTCCGGCGGGGATATCGATCTAGTCCCGCCGGCGGTGCCTTCCGCGAAGATCGCGGCCTTTGTCAACGGGGAACCTCTCGCCCTCGAGGAATT
>CAYXYA010000484.1:0-1779 GCA_964469185.1 uncultured bacterium
TCACCGTGATAAATTCCGCCGGGGTCTTGACCCGCCATCTTTACCAGGGAATTTGGAAGTCCGACCGGCATTACGTGGATTGGGACGGCAAAAATGATGCTGGGACGCAAGTGCCGCCGGGCGACTACACCGTGGTCATCGACGCGGAAGGCAAAAAGCAATCGGGTGTCGTGACCATCCAACCCAGTCACTGATCTTGAGATAGTTCCACAATGTCTTTTGACGTGGTATCCTCGAAAAATATTTCATCCCTCTCAGGATCGGACCGAATGAACACCGGCCAAAAATCCACTATGAACAAGACCGGTCTTTTTAAACTCTCTTTCGCGATCGCTTGTTGGGCACTTTCCGCCTTCCAAGGGCTTCAAGCTCAAACCTCCGCTCCTTTTTTGAACACGGGGGCTGGAGCCAGGGCCGTCGGTATGGGGGAGAGCTTCACGGCGGTCGCTGACGATCTTTCAGCGCTGCAGTACAATCCGGCTGGGTTGGGCCCAATAGCGGGGTCGCAGCTGTTCCTGGGCAGTGAGATATCCTTGAGTTCCACTCTATATGAGACCGCGGGGATGGTCCTTCCCATACGGACGGGGGCTCTGGCCTTCGGCCTGGGTTACGTCAAATACCCGAGCCTCGATCTAGGCGCGTTGGGCAGCGCCATTCCCTACGACGTGGATGCCCGTGCGGGTTATGGATTCCCCATCGCCGAGAATCTCTATCTGGGCATGAGCTCGGAATGGATCCGCCAGCAAGTCGCTTCTTCCATTTATACGTCCCTGTTCTGGAGTTTTGGTTTTTTGAGCAAACCCTCGGAAAGTTTAAGTTTCGGGTTGGCCCTCCAGAACGCGGGCATCGGCACCCAGGGCTATGACTCCCTCGCCGCTCTTTCGGCCGGCGCCGCTTACCGCCTTCCATTGGATCCGGAACATACCTCGTCGTTATTGATGTCCACTCAGGCGAACCTTTCGTTCGAGGGGGCCAGTCAATTGAACGCCGGTCTGGAATGCGCGCTCGCGGATAAGTATTTTTTAAGGGCGGGATACGCCAATGATCTTCGGGACCAGGGGTTGGGTTGGAAAAAAGGCTTGAGCTTGGGCGGCGGCGTCAAGATCAAGGACTTCAGGGTCGATTATTCGTATTCTTTCGAGGGAAGTCTGGGGAACGTCCAAAACATATCTTTGACCGCCTATTTCCCGCCGGACCCGAAACCAGCGCCGGAAGCCGTGTCCCGAGTGGTACCCGCGACCATTTATGTTCATGACACGGTCACCGCCGCTCCAACGGCCGTCCCCCGGGTCACGCCTACTTCCGAGAACGATAAAAAGCCGGTGATGCTGAAGTTCAAGGTCGATTCACAGGAGAATATGACCGCCGTCCAGTTGTTCGATCTGGCCGAGAAAAAGTCGGGTCAGAGACTGCGAAAGGAAGCGCTGGAGCTTTACGCGAAAGCGGTCGAAAAAGACCCGCGTTTTGAGAAGGCCTGGGAAAAGTTAGGAAAACTTTATCTGGATGAGTCCGTGAAGTCTTATAAGCGCCTGCTTCAGTTGGACCCTCAGAACAAGACCGCGAAGGAATGGCTGGACCGCCTCAAATAAGTGGGAATTAAATACTTAATTCCCTCGTAATGTTCCGTTTAGTGTTTTTTTCTTTCGCCCTCTTTCACAATAGCTATGGTCAGTGATTTTTTCTTTTTCGGCCCTCTCTGACTCTAGCCGCCATGAGGCATGGGGGGTCTTGAGAAGAACTTTTCTACATTGGTCCCGCTCCACACATTCCCCAATGGGC
>CAYXYA010000485.1:0-1774 GCA_964469185.1 uncultured bacterium
CTTTCGAATGTTTTTTCCCTCCAGGGCATTCCTGGAATTGAGAATCCCTTCAGATCCGTTTTCTCCGCGGCTTTTGAAATGGACAACAGGAGGGCTAGATCCATGAAATTTCCCTCGCTGTCTTTTTTCCCATTCTCCAGCGAGATGTCGATATTGCCAGTAGATTTGTTCTGGCTAACGCCCTTCTGTAAGAGTTCTTCCAGTTTTTGAAGGACCGGAGCCGAACGTTCCGTGTCGGGTTCCAAGGAGAGGAACCGGCAAAAGGCCAAAACCGCTGGAACGCGGCGGCCGCTTTGAGCATAGAGGCTGCCCAATGCCCGTTGGACTGAGGCATGTGCCGGGTTCATAACGGCGCATCGCTTGAGCTGATCGAGACCCATCTGCATTTGACCAGCGTTCACATAAGCCAAAGCCAGGTTATATAAGAGACGTTCGTTTTGAGGGTCAACATCCACTCCCCGTTTATAGACCGCCACGGCCTTGTCGGCCTGCCCCATGTCGTCGTAACAGTTGCCCATGACTTCACAAAAACCGGAAAGGTAGCGGGATTTGTACTGGGCTCCTTTAGAAGCCGCTTTCAAAGAGTTCGCGTAGTCCTTTTTCATATAGTAGGAAAAAGCCATTTCGTGGAGCACCACGAGATTCTCGGGATCCTCTTGTAATATTTTTTGGTATTTGGCGATGGCTTCGTCATAACGTCCCTGGTCGTGTAAGGCCACGCCCTCTTTCAACAATCGTCCCACCGAAGCGGCATCCGCGAAAAGCCCTGTCGGGTAAAGGCAGAAGAGGCATGAAATCAAAAACAAGATCTTGGTCAATTTGTTCCTCCCGGAGATGGAAATAAAACGCTTTATTCAGGTTTAGACACACTCAACGGCGAATAGTTCCAGGTGTTTATTATATTGTAGAATGAATGCGGATTGGCTCAATGCCTATTTGATCCAACGGGTTTTGATTATCCACGACAGGGAGAGATAAAAACATGGCCAAAAAAACTCGTGGGAAATCCAAGGAGAACTGGCGGCAAAGGATTTGGCGTCCGGCCGCGGCCGGAGCCTTGATGATCACGGTTCCGGGTCTTTATATCGGCAAGGTCGCTCCATGGCATGAGGAGATGGCTTTTCGCTATTGGCTGACGACCGCCATTATGGTCGTCAGCTCTTTGTTCATCCTGAAAAAACTATTGGCCTGGAAAGCCCTGTATCTCGCCCCATCACCTCTTCGCGGGGCTGGGCCATGGAGGCTCCCTGTCCTGTTGACCCTCCTGTCTTTCGCCGCCGGTTATATCTTGACGGGATATTTTTGGTTGTGTTCGGGGCAGATCGCTTTGGCTATCGCGAAAAGCCATGTTTTGGCCGCGGGGTATCAATTGGGCATACCGAAAAAAGCGGCTGTGCTGCCGGACGAAAAGAACGCGGTTTGTTTTTTAAATGAAGCTTGGAATTCCCCCTCGATGAGAAAATTCGGTTCGATGACCCCCATATACGATGAGCCGCCCAAGGGACGCTTTGAAGCAAACGCTAAAAAGTACGGTTCCCTGAAAAATCAGCCGGATCTGAACAAGTCGCCTTTTTTTGGAAAGAAAACGCAAGCTGAATTTTTACTTGAATTTAACAAGGACGCGACGGCAGGTACCCTGACCGTTAAGGAAAAAGTTTTCGCCCGTAAATTGTTGAAAGAACACCAAGACGCCCTGCGTTTGATGGACACGGCCTTCGAAACAAAAGGTGTGGATTGGGGCATGGACTATCAATTCGAACCTTCTTGGTCGGCG
>CAYXYA010000486.1:0-1773 GCA_964469185.1 uncultured bacterium
CCCGGCACCAGAAAAACCGTGTCCGGCGCCAACTGCCGCAGGTCCTTGAGATATTGAGTTTGCGTCGCCCCTACGACAAGTCCTACTTCGCCTTTTTTACCTTGAGCCCAGCTCACCGCGGTTTCGGCCACTTGCTCATAAAGCTTCCGGCCGGTTTTCAGGATTTGCAATTGGAAGTCGGCGGACGAGGGATTCGAGGTCAAGCAGAGCACGAAGGAGCAAGTCCCAGGATAGTCGAGAAAGGGTTCGACCGAATCCTTCCCCATATAAGGAGAGAGTGTGAGAGCGTCGGACTTGAGGATACCGTAAAAAGCCTTGGCGTAAGCCTGGGAGGTGTTGCCGATATCGCCGCGTTTGGCGTCCATGACGAAGAGGACATCCGCCGGCACCGACTGGCGGAGGCGTTCCACGATCTCAAACCCGCTGGCGCCGAGCGACTCAAAAAAGGCCATGTTGGGTTTGTAAGCGACCGCCAGATCCTTGGTCGCGTCAATGATGGACCGGCAAAAGCGCAGGGCGCCGTCCCCATCCTTGGTAAGACCCGCCGGAAGTTTGGCCAGATCGACGTCCAAACCCACACAAAGACAGCCATGGGTCCGTTGAATGGCCGTTCTTAACTTTTGAGAAAAAGGGGTCATTTCACTCCCAGAAGTATTCATCAGGAACTTATTGTAACGAAAGTTTTATCAACGGTCGCAGATATTTCAAGCGGTGACTCCCGCTTATTTCGAGTCCTTACCCCACTCGACCACCTCGAGTTTGACGCGGGTCGTCCCATCCACGCCGATACCGATAGCCTTCCCCGCCGCCTGCGACAGGTCGATGATGCGGCCCTTCACGTAGGGGCCGCGGTCATTGACACGGACTTGGACGGATTTTCCGGTGTCCTTGCTGATCACCTTGACCACCGTACCCAGAGGCAGGGTCTTGTGCGCGGCGGTCATCTCGAACATGTTGTAGACCTCGCCGTTCGCGGTCAGGCGGCCGTTAAATTCCGCGCCGTACCAGGATGCGATCCCTTCCATTTCGCCCTTCCAAGCGTCCGGTCCCAAGTCTTTAAAGTCATCGGGATCCTGGAACTCGGTCTTGGAACCAATGTCATGAACGCGTAAGGGAATGTTCTGCCGGATGGGCATACAGCCGGTCAAAACGAGGGACAAGAAAGTGAAACTGATAACAATATTCAAAAAGCGCATGTTCATCCTTCCTTTAAAAGTCCCCGGCATAATCGAGAAGGCAGTGACGGTCCTTCGTATATATAGCCGGTGTAGACCTGGACCAAACTCGCGCCCGCGTCCAGTTTTTCTCGGACATCCCGCGCCGTAAAGATACCGCCGACCGCCACCAAAGGCACCTTGCCCTTAGTGAAACGAGAGAGGGAACGCAAAACTTCCGTGGATCGCTTTTTTAGCGGCGCGCCCGAAAGCCCTCCCTCGGGATAAGTTCCCGACGGCAAACCCTTGCGCGACAGGGTGGTATTGGCGGCGATAAGCCCCGCGCATCCCGCCGAAAGCGCGGTGTCAGCCGCTTCCTTCAAAGCTTTATTCTCGAGATCGGGAGCGAGTTTCAAAAGCACCGGTTTGCGTCCCGCGCTCTTCACGACGGCGGTCAGGAGTTTTTTCAACGGCTTGGCTTCCTGGAGTTTTCGAAGCCCCGGCGTATTGGGCGAACTGACGTTCACCGCGAAGTAATCCGCGAAAGGTCTCAAATAGGAGACCGACTCCAGATAATCATCCACCGCTTCGTCCAAGGGAGTGATCTTGCTCTTCCCGA
>CAYXYA010000487.1:0-1763 GCA_964469185.1 uncultured bacterium
CTGGTTTGGGGGATATCAGATCGTCGCTTTTGTCATTTTTATTATTTCGGCGACGGCTGAAGCCAATCGGGCGCCTTTCGACATTCCGGAAGCCGAGTCCGAACTGATCGGTGGTTTCCATACCGAGTATTCCGGGGTCAAGTTCGCCATGTTTTTTCTGGGGGAGTACATAGCCGTCATTGTTTCTTCGGCAGTCGCGGTCACCCTTTTCTTGGGGGGGTGGCTTCCGGTTCCGTTCTTGGGGTTCTTGCACATCCCGGGTTTCATTTGGTTCATGATAAAGTTACTTTTGATCATTTATTTGATCATGGCCTTTCGTTGGACCTTTCCTCGGCTGCGGGTTGACCAGCTCATGAACTTTGGTTGGAAAGTTTTGATACCCATTTCCATCATCAACATATTGCTTACGGCTTTGTTTTGGATTCTTTGGAACGGGAAAGGGGTTCAGTAATGGGACTATACAAATACTTCAGGGACATTATTGCTGGACTTTGGAACCTCTTGGTTGGACTTTCAGTGACTTCGAAGTACTTTTTTATGAAAACAACCACTCAACAATATCCGGAAGAAAGACTTCCGTTGCCGGAGCGTAGCCGCAGCATGATCAAGTTGATCTACGATGGCGAGAAAGATCAATTCAATTGCGTCGCATGCATGATGTGCGCCAAAGCCTGCCCAAACAACTGCATTAAACTCGAGGGTGTCCGTCAGGCGGATGGAAAACGCCGTATGACGACTTTTAAGTTGGATTTTTCCACCTGCATTTTTTGCGGTTACTGCGTGGAGGCTTGCGGTTTTGACGCCCTGACCTTCGTGTCGGAAGAGTATGAGAACTCTGTTTATAAGCGGGGAAGTTTGTTACAAGACGAGCACGCCATGAAGTGGGCGCGTCCGGCGAATTTAGCTCCCAAGCCTGTTGAAGATCTAAAAACTGGAACACCCGCCCCAGCGGCGGCAGGAGTTTAATATGGAGAATTTAATTTTTTACGCTATCTCGGGAATGATAGCGGCATCCGCCTTAATGGCGTTGACCTTGCGTAATCTTTTTCACTGCGCTCTGTTCCTTGCTCTGACGATGTTCGGTATTTCAGGGATTTTTCTTTATTTAAGTTCCGATTTTTTGGCGGCTGTTCAGGTCCTCATTTATGTCGGCGCTGTAACAGTCATTATTATTTTTGGTATCAGTTTGACTCGTAATGTCATGGATGAAAAAACAAAGGTTATGAATGGCCAGTTGATCCTCTCGATCGCCGCCGCCACATCTATGACGGTCATTATTTTCAAGGCGCTTCAAGGATCCCCGTTTTTTGCCTCCGAGCATCCCGCGGCGGTCATGACAACGGCTGTTCCCTCGATGCAAGGCATACTTACTGACGCGGCTCTTCAAAACAGTCCCGCTTATTTAGCGGCTGCCCTGATAAGGCCGGAAAATGGTTTTGCGTTTTCATTCGAGTTTGTATCCATTCTTTTACTATCGGCCTTGGTGGGCGCGATCGTCATCGCGCGAAAGGATCCTTCATGAACACAATTCCCACGGTTCATTTTCTTTATCTGGCCGCGATCCTTTTTGGGATCGGCATCTTCGGCGTATTGGCCCGTAAAAACGCGATCTCGGTCTTGATGGGGATCGAGTTGATGTTGAACGCTGTCAACATCAACTTTTTAGCTTTCGCCCGCTATTGGAATTGGAACAACCTTGCGGGTCCTGTTTTCGTGGTTTTTGTCATTACCATCGCCGCCGCCGAAGCGGCTGTAGCTCTCGC
>CAYXYA010000488.1:0-1763 GCA_964469185.1 uncultured bacterium
GCGCGCCTTCAAGGCCAGGGCTGGCGCATGCACATCCAGCGCAAGGGAACCAAGAGCTTCTCCGTGGCCAACGTCAAACGCCTTATGGCCTCGACCAAGGACCTGGACAAGGGCGAAAAAACAAAGACGGCCAAGAGGAAATAGAACGGGCCGACATGCCGATCTTTCCCGTTTCACCATCCAAAGAAAACCAACTGATCGAGCGAATGCGCAAGCTCGGCATCCGGGAGGAAGACCTTGAGGAGTCTTTTGTCCGTTCCTCCGGCGCGGGCGGGCAGAATGTGAACAAGACCTCAACCCGTGTTGTGTTGGTTCACAAGCCGACGGGTCTCACGGTTAAATGCCAGGAAGCGCGTTCGCAGGGGCTGAATCGTTTTATGGCTCGTCGGTTGTTATTGGATCGGATCGAACAAGAGCGCATAGGCGCCTTGAGCGCGGAGCAACAGCGCATCGAAAAGATTCGGCGACAGAAACGGAAGCGCTCCCGCCGGGCGAAGGAGAAGATGCTGGCGAATAAACGGCATCAAGCCGTTAAGAAGCGTGAACGGGCGGCGGTGCGTTCTTAATCAACCCCCATGCGAGGCTCGCTCTGTTTCTTGAAATGGACCAGGAGGTCGCGCACCGACAGGATTCCGACGACCTTTCCGCGCTCGGTAATCCCCAGATGCCGTACGCCCACCTCGCCCATCATGTCGAATGCGTCCTGGGGCGAGCGGGTGATCTCAATCGAGATGATCGGTTTGCTGATGATGGCCTCCACCGCGTCTTTCTTGAGATCCATTCCTTTTGCCGCGGCCTTTCGGACGATGTCGGTCTCGGTGAGAATCCCGATCAACTGGCCGTCTTTTTCGATAAACAGCGAGCCGACTTTCTGTATCCCCATGATCCGCGCCGCTTCCTGGATCGTGGTTCCATAAGAAATCTTTTTCAGGTTTCGATTCATCAAACGCGCTAAGGACATGATCTTCTCCGCCTCCGTCGGGTTTTAAATAACGCGCATTATACTCGATCCGGGAAAACGGCGCAAGCGATTGTACTCATTCCCAAGAAGTTCGTCACCCTCCCTTTACACCTCTATGGTCGTTTGATATAGTAACGGCCATGGGCAAGGCGAGTCGGAAGAAAGAACAACCACCCAAACAGGTTCCATCTCCTGAAGTAGCCGCCCTGCCTCACCGTCCTACATCAATAGATTTTCTCGCACGACCACTGGCGGCCTTTCTCCTGATCACCGTGATTGCCACCGCCATCTACTCCAACACCTTCTCGGCCTCATTCCATCTTGATGACAACCACAACATTGTTAATAATGCCAAGATCAAGGATCTTTCGAACTTTCTTGATTTCTCCGGAACCCGATACGTCGGCTTCTTATCCTTCGCTCTGAATTACTATTTCGGTCAACTCGATCTCTTCAGCTATCATTTGGTCAACCTGCTCATCCACATCACTAACGGTTTTCTGGTTTATTGCCTGGTTTTGTTGTTGTTCCGAGCGTCTCATTCCAACGCGCAACCTGAATCCGGGCAGCCACACAGGGCGGCCCCTACTGTAGATCAGGCGCAATCGATTGCGCCCCTACCGAACTCACAACGGGTTTCCGCTCCCTGGCTCGCCCTGGCCACGGCTCTTCTATTTATCGCCCATCCCATCCAGACCCAAGCCGTGACCTATATCGTCCAGCGGTTTACCTCTTTAGCTGCGATGTTTTATTACGGGGAGCATAAATGTTTCTCACCTTGGGCGGCATAATGGACGTTTGG
>CAYXYA010000489.1:0-1756 GCA_964469185.1 uncultured bacterium
TTACCTTCCCAACGCTTATGTGGTCGGCCTTTTGGTCCGCAAACCGGACGAATCCCTGAGGACCCTGCCGATGTCCTCCTTTGGCGTCGCTCCCTTGAGCCTGGACATGTCCACGCATGAGATCAATTTCAAATGGACCGTGCCAGAAGCGGTGAAATCTAAGGATGGTATCGACGTGATCTTGGACACTGGATCGCCGGGGGCCAAAGTGGTCCTGGCCGCGGTGGACGAGGGGATCCTGCAGATCATCTCCTTTACCACGCCTGATCCCTTCAAATACTTCTACCGAAAACGAGGTTTAACGACCTCGACCTTAAACCTGTTCGAAGATGTGCTACCCGACTTGGACTGTAAAGACGCGGTGGGAGGCGACGAAGGCGAAGGATTCACGTCCCGGCATTTGAACCCGATCGCGGCCAAGCGTGTGGTCTCCTACGCTGTCTTCTCGGGCATCCTGACGGCGGATAAAACGGGCCAGGTCGTCTATCACTTCCCGACGGATAAATTCCACGGCGAGGTCCGCGTCATGGCGTTGGGCGTCCAGTCCAACCGATTCGGGGGCTCTTCCGTCCATGTCAAGGTCGCCGACCCGGTGGTGGTGGAGCCTTCCTTGCCGCGGTTCCTCGCGCCGGGCGACCACTTCGATATCCCCGTTTTGATCTACAACAACACTAAGACCGCCGAGAAGATCGGCGTCAAGATCACAGCCGATGGTCCCGTTGCCATAGACGGGGAAGCGTCGCAGGAGATCCATTTGGAAGGGGAGGGTCAACAGCAGATCCTATTCCACGCGAAAGCGAAAATGGACGCCGGTGTCGCGCATTTCACCGTGACGGCCGAGGATGAGAATGGCGGCAGTTTCGACGTGGCGACGGAGTTGGCCGTCCGCCCCGGCAATCCCTTGACGACCGCGATCAAATTCGGCGAGTTGGGCGCCAACGGAACCCAGACCCTCGAGGTGCCTGGCGGCTTTATCGCGCAGGGCCAGAAGGTGCGCCTGGCGGTCTCCGCCAGCCCCTTGCTGACTTTCCTGGGAAGTCTGGATTATCTCATCGGTTATCCCTACGGATGCGCCGAGCAAAAGACCTCAAAAGCTTTCCCTCTTCTTTACTTCAAGGACGCGGGTCTTTTGACGGGACGGTTCTCCGATCGCGCCAATGCCGTGGAGATGTACGTTCAGGACGCCGTCAATGACCTGAGTAAGATGCAGTTGTCCGACGGAACCTTCGTCCTTTGGTCCGGGGAGCAGGAAAGCGCGGGCGACTATCTGGCCAATTACGTTTCCCACTTCCTCATCATGGCGAAAAAACAGGGTTACCAAGTGAACGACGAGGTCCTGAACAAGATCTACAACCGTTTGGGAGCGATCCAGGTGAAGGGTAAAAACGTCGGGCGCCTCGATCGGCGCAAGCAGAATGTTGAGATGGAGGATAGCGCTTATATTCTTTACCTGAAGGTGCTCGCCGGTAAACCCGACAATGAATCCATGGCCGCCATGAAGGGGGAAATGCAGGATCTCAAGGCCCGTACTGTCACCGAAAGATGCTTTTTGTCCCTGGCCTATTCGGCGCTCGGCGACCCGACCACCGCGCGCGATCTCTTACCGAAAAAATTCCTCGCGAGCGGAATTCAACGCCAGCTGGACGGAGAATGGTATTCCCCGAACCGCGAACGTGCTCTCTATCTCCTGGCGCTTACGGAAGCCGATCCTCAATCGCCAGAAATCCCGAACCTTTTGATCGAGTTCGGAAAGGTG
>CAYXYA010000490.1:0-1749 GCA_964469185.1 uncultured bacterium
TGTCGCCCTTTATCTGAAAATAAAAACGCCACGCTCCGCTGACCCGGGCCTGCCATACATCGTTGGCCTCGTCGTACTTTTTGGCTCGTAGGGAAGGGTGGCGAAGGTTTTGGAGCAAGAGAACCAACTTCCGGTCAAAAGCTCTCTGGATGTGAGCGGGAGCGTTGGCGTGGCTCCTGGCAAACTGCGGGGTGATGAAGTAGCGCACTAACGGGTTTTCTTCTTTAGCTCCCTCGCCTTGCGGTGTAAAAAGCGGATACCCTCCTGGGCAGTCTTGAAGGGGCCGTAGCCTTTCCCTTGTCGGACTTCCGCTAGGGCTATCGCAAGATCGCGGTCGATCACGCTCTTAGGGGTAAGGGTAATCTTTTTGCCCGTAACTTCTGCTTCCAAAACATCACCCACATCCAAACCCACCTTCTGGCGCACCGAGGTGGGGAGGGTGACCTGGTATTTCTCTTTGACTTTGACTAAGGCCATAGGGAATTCTCATGCTGGAAAGTTAGAAAGTCCAACTAAACCCATGGTATAGGATGCCCGAATGTCTGTCAAATCGAGCCGGCCGAACTTCGCCGGTTCAATCCCGGTCGCCCGCTCCAAACTTTCCTTCAACGGTTTGCAACTACCAGCCAGCCCTTCCGGATCTCTCAAATCTGAAATCTGTGATCTGCCCTTCGGGTTCCCTCAGGGTGGTGAGCTTGTCGAACCACAATCTGAGATTCCGAGACTTCAGCTGAGCTCAGTCGAAACCGCGAAGCGAGGACTGGGGTGGACAGGGACAAGGAAAATAGGGTAATCATTGGTAAAATTGCTTCCTCGGTTATTACCTCATAAAAAAGGGACGCGAGGGGTTCAAGATGGCGAAACTCAAACTGACGATGGCGCTTTCTCATTACGACCGCCATATTCCGTTTTTCGATGGTACTGTTGTATCTAAAGACGTCGAGCTGACCGTGCTCGAGGTAGGACAGTCTTACCCTTTGAGACACGGCGTGGACCGGCATGAGCGCATGTTGCAGAAAGGAGAGTTCGATATTTGCGAGCTTTCGCTCTCCTCGTACCTCATGGCGAAAAGCCGGGGGATGCCTTTCACCGCTATTCCGGTTTTTCCGCGCAGACTTTTCAGCCTGTCGCAGATGTGGGTCAACGTCGGCGCGGGGATAAAATCGCCCGCGGATTTGATCGGGCGGAAAGTAGGACTCAGTACCTTCCAGACCACACTTTCGGTTCTGGCCAAGGGTGACTTGCAATCCGAATACGGTGTTCAGTGGCGGAAGATTCACTGGATCGTGTCCAAAGAGGAGACGATCCCTTTTAAAACCCAGGAGGGCGTGAGCATCGAACTCGTTCCGCCGGGCAAGAAAATCGGCACCATGCTGGAAAACGGGGAGATCGACGCCTTGATGATGCCCCATCCGCCGCAGGCAGTGGTGCGAGGGTCGGACAAGATCACCCGTCTCTTTGCTGATGCCAAGCAGGAAGAAGTCCGCTACTTTAGGAAAAACGGCTTTTATCCCATTATGCATGTAGTGGCTTTTAAGGATGAGTTGCTCGAGCGGCATCCATGGCTGGCAAGGGGCGTGATGGAGACATTCGAGAAGGCGAAGGAGGCGTGCAAGCGCTATTACGATGATCCCAACTGGTCTCGTTTGGCCTGGGGACGCCATCTCTTCGAGGAGGAAAGAAGGCTCCTGGGCGAGGACCCGTGGCCTTATGGAGTGAAGAAGAACCGGGCGAACCTCGAGCGCTTTA
>CAYXYA010000491.1:0-1747 GCA_964469185.1 uncultured bacterium
GCCGGTGAGGTCAACAAGGTCACGGTCACATCTTGTTTCAAATGCTCGAGCGAGTCCAAGGTTTGATCCGAGAGGGTGTAAAACTTGTTCGAAGTCAGGTCGAACCGCGCCGGGTGCCGTGAAGCGATATAGTTCAACGCCCCGATGATCCCCAACATGCACAGCGCCACGAGTGTCAGGTTCGCACGGGCGATCGTGGTCCGTTTTTTGCCGATCTCTTTGACTTCCGTCAGATTAGCGCTCAAAAAAACCGCCAATGCGAGCAGGCCCGATCCCACGAGCGTTAAGTTCCACCAATTCGTCGTATTCAAGATCAAGGCGGCAATGACTCCAGCCAAAACCAAGACCCATCCAGCGATAAGAACGATGAAATTGTAGGCGCGGACTTTGAGGAAAAACGATGTGTTCATCACGGTCAACTCCGTTTGCTTTCCAAAACCTTCACCGAGAAGAAAAGCCCCATAAAGATCAAACTCAAGAGGTAAACCACGTTGCTCAGGTCGATAACGCCCTTGAAAAAATCATCCGTATGGCTGAACACCGAGATATATTTCAGGAAGTCGCCCAAGATCCCGGGCACGCTGTCACCCGCCACCCCGATGATCCAAAGCAGAAGAAGGCTCCCGAATGAGATAACGGCGGAAACGATCTGGTTCTCGCTCAATGTGGAGGCGAGCAGTCCCACCGAAAAGAAAACCATGACGCCCAGGAAATAGCCGATGTAATTGGCTAGGATCGGCATCATGTCGGGATTTCCCAAACTCATGATGATCGCCAGATAAATCAGGGTCACGCTCGACATGGCCGCCAGAAAACTACAAGCGCCCAGATACTTGCCTAGAACGATCTCCCAAACCGTCAGCGGGGATGTTTTTAAAAGCTCGGCCGTCCCTGTTTTTTCCTCCTCGGACCAAAGCCGCATCGTAATGAGCGGAGAGATGAATAAAAAAACGAACATCAGATTCTGGAATATCGGCATCATGCTCGCCATCCGACTTTTCGTGACGATCAGCCAGAAAAAGAACCCGCCCACCAAAAAATAAATGAACAAAACGATATAACCTATGGGCGAGGCGAAATAGGCTCCCAGCTCCCTCCGGACGATGGCGAGAAGTTTCCTAGAGTTCATGCCGTCTCCTTCGTGGTCAACTTCAAGAAGACGTCTTCCAGGCTCATTCCGACCGGGCTCAACTGATAAAGGACCCATTTATTCTTCACGACACAGTTAAAAAGGGCTTCCCGTGTTTCGGAAGAGCCGTTCGTGGTCAATTCGAACTTCGAGGCCCCTTTGCTTTCCCTGCCGACGGCCTTGACCAAAACCACGCCATCGACCTTTTCCAAAGCCTTCGCGACCTCAGCCGAAGGCCCCTTCACTTCCAACTCCAGCGTTTTTCCGCCAGCCAATCTTTGAGAGAGATTTTCGACCGAATCCGCGGCGACCACCTTTCCCTGATCGATGATGATGACATCGTCGCATGTGGAAGAAACCTCCGGAAGGATATGCGTGGACAAGATGATGGTCCGCTGGCCGCTCAAGGATTTGATCAATTTCCGGATCTCAAGGATCTGTTTGGGATCCAACCCGCGGGTCGGTTCATCCAGTATCAAGACCTCGGGGTCATGGATAAGGGCCTGGGCCAGCCCCACTCTTTGACGGTACCCCAGGGAAAGATGCCCGATCAAACGAAGGCTCATGTCGTTCAGATCCAGCATTTCCAAAACCTCGCCAATGCGGTTGGACTTTTCC
>CAYXYA010000492.1:0-1743 GCA_964469185.1 uncultured bacterium
ATGCGATCTTCTCATGCTGGTCGGCGGCGTTTCGGTCGGCGATTCGGATTTTTCCAAACCCATCCTGGAATCCTTGGGAGTCCGGCGGATCTTCTGGCGGGTCAGTCAAAAACCGGGCTTCCCGCTTTATTTCGGCCGCAAGGGAAAGACCTTGGTCTTTGGGCTTCCGGGGAACCCCGCTTCGGCTTGGGTCAATTTTCACGAGTACGTGACGCCTTGCTTGAGAGCCCTCTCGGGGCTTCCACCCGAAAATTCCCGGATGAAAGCCCAGTTGGTCTCGGATGGCCCGAACCGGGGATTCAAAACCTTGTTCCTGAAAGCCTCGTCCAAAAAAACCCAAAAAGGAACCAAGGTCGCCCTCCTCAAAGGCCAGGGCTCGCACCTGCTTCAATCCCTGGCCGAAGGCGATTGCTTGGCTGTGGCGCCGCCCGGAAAGGGACGGTTAAAAAAAGGCGAAAGCCTTGAGATCCATCCCCTTCCGAACGGGAGAGTCCCATGAAAGTTCGCGTGCTTTTGTTCGCGGGACTCCGGGAAAAGATCGGGACCGGTCAGATGGACCTGGAACTAACGGACGCAACCCAAGTAAAAGATCTCCGGCAGAAATTGAAGCTCGATGAAAACCAATGGAATTCCCTGGCCTTCGCGGTGAACCAAACCTATGCCCCTTCCAGCACTGAATTAAAGGAAGGGGACGAGGTGGCGCTCATTCCGCCCGTGGCCGGAGGATGAATATGGTCCAACTCACCGAAAAACCCATTGAATCGGAAGCCCTTCACCAAGAATTGTTGAACGGGATGAAAACTTGCGGCGGCGTCTCTATCTTCGAAGGACAGGTCCGCGATCATAGCCACGGCAAACCCGTGACCGCCTTGTTCTATGAATGTTATGGAACCATGGCCTTGAAGGTCATGGAGGAGATCCGGCAGGAAGCGCTGAAAAAATGGAAAGTGGAAAGGATCATCGCCGCGCACCGGTATGGGAATATCCCCTTGGGTCAAACCGCCGTTTGGATCGGGGTCGCGGCCGCTCATCTGGCCGAGGCGTTCGAGGCTTGCCGTTTTATGATCGACGAGATCAAAGCCAAGGCACCCATTTGGAAAAAAGAGAATTTCGCGGACGGCACCCATGTCTGGGTGCATCAAAGCTGTTAAAAAAGGATATGTCCTACGAATCAAAATAAATCTAAAAAAAAATATTTTTTTATCCTTTTCAGCCTTGTGGTTTTAACGGCGGGATCCTTTTCAATTCACAGAAGCAACAACACAGTTCCTACTGAAACGAACACAGCTAGAAAAAATACATCGAGTTCATACGGAATAGTGAACCACCCTGATCTACCGGATGGAGTCGGACTCCGTGCTCTTTCTCCTGATTCGCTGGATGACATGCCCACTTCTGAATCCCTAACAATGGTCACACTCAAAAACGATAAAGCGGCTTTAGCGAACAAAAACGGAAAAATTATTATCAAAACTAATTATGACTGGATTGGATCATTCCATAACGACTTAGCCTTAGTAAAAATCAACGGAGAATTGGATGGGAATGAACCCAAACCTGATTGGTGGGGATATATCAATATAAATGGTGTATTAGTTATCCCTCTCAAACAAACTGGATCCTATCCTTTTTCAGAGGGACTCGCTCCTGTTCAGGATAGCCGTGGCAAATTTGGGTTTATCAATACACATGGAAAAGTGGTCATCAAACCTCAATATGATGAAGCTGAAGAATTCTCCAATG
>CAYXYA010000493.1:0-434 GCA_964469185.1 uncultured bacterium
GCTGCGTAAAGTGGACTTGATCCGCGGCGATACCTCCAAGCCTTTGCATGAAGCCGACCCTGAAATGCACGAAGCGACGGTGAAGGTGGACGGGATCCTGGAAAAGATGCGGGGCGCAAAGAGCTATGAGGCGTTCTATTCAGAAATGGCCAGCCAGGTTAAAGACGGTTCCTTCACGGTAGAATTTATCAATCAATACGCAGCGGCACGCGGAATCCGGCCGGGAGAACTTTTGTATCCCACTTCTGACGCGATGAAAACGGAGGCCGCCGCGCTGAATGCCTTCGCCGAAGCGGTTACGGTTGCCCACCTTTCAGAGAATGGTTACGGGCTGCATGCCGACGCGAAACCCGGTCAGGTGGTCCCGATGTCCCTGGGTAAACCGAATAAGGATATGCGCTGGAGCGATACGGCGATGGCAGGTGCTCGGCAGC
>CAYXYA010000493.1:444-1739 GCA_964469185.1 uncultured bacterium
AAAATGGCAGCCGACCCGGTCTAATGGGACACCCGATTTGAGCGCCGAGGCCCTGCTTAAAAATGCGGAGACCAACGGTTCCGCGGTGCGCGTTACTGACCTGAGCGTGCTGAAGCGCTTCATGGGAGTCATCGAATTGTCTGGTTCTCCGCAGGGCGTGGTGGAACGCGAAGCCATCAGTCTTGGACTTCTGCCGCCGGCGCGGACCGTGGCGCCGATGGAGCGTTTATCGGCCAACGGCATGAACCCGATTACCAAGGTCGAAAACGTTGCTAGCGTGGAGCATTTAGGTCAAGCGGCGGTCGAGGCGATCGGCGATCGCCAAATTTCCGTGGTGGGCATCGAATCTAATGGCCTGCACGGCTATCAGTACACCGAATCGCTACTCAAGAGCCTGGGGACCGACCGGGTCGTGTTGCTCCAGCGCGGCGATGTGGTGGAAGTGCATGAGAACGGAAAGCTTGTTCGTGAAGTTTCGTCCCAGGAACTGGGTGAAATCCTCGACAGTCCGGCCGTTCAGCGGGCCTATCTGGGACGTGAATTAGGCGACAGCAAGCTCGTCATCGTTTTGGATCAAGGCGGTGTGACAGGAAGCGACATCAAGATCCCGTTTATAAAAGTTGATCAAGCGATTAAATCATTGGAAAAATTCGATGGGCAACTCACCCCTGAAGAGCTGAAAAATCTTTCGAGAGACCCCGCAAGCCGTTCTCTGTTTAATGAGGATGGAACTTTGAAGGTTAGCCAGGAAGCGTTCAGCGCGCGGCTTGCCGAGTTGCGGTCAGCAGAGCGGGTAAGCCGTCTATTGCGCGGCGATCCTGTCGGTATAAACGAGATGCAGGTTCTGCGGCAGGACCTTCAGATGTTGGCGGATAAAGGAAACGCCCCCGCCGCTAAGATTTTAGATCTAATTAAAGGCGCAGAAGATAAGTCTTTCCAGGACATGGAAGCGCTGAAGAGTCTGGGATTAGAAAAAGAATTTACTCCTTTGGCGCGGGACTTGTTTGTCGGCGCTTTCAAGGATTACCTGGCTGAAGGGCCGAAATTCGTCTCTGTGTTCGGTGAAGATACTCCGGCTAAACGCCTGGTGCAGACCGTTGGTCGCGACCGCGGCTTGGAAGTGGCCGCTTACGGGTATCATGACAAGGCTGTTTTGACCGTTGGCGAAAGCGCGGCCAAGAGCTCTGAAGAGCTGGCCACAAAAAGTCAGGAGATTGAGGCCAAAAACAATAAAGAAGACCTTTATCATGGTTTTGTTTCCGACTTGACGGAAATCATGCTGACGCGCTTCGATC
>CAYXYA010000494.1:0-1735 GCA_964469185.1 uncultured bacterium
AATGTCCGACAGCATATAAGTTTTTGCGGCTTCTTCCAGTTGCCGGCATAAAGCGTCTGGAAAAATTCCCTCAAGCGCATAAGAAACTTCTATCTTGAATAAATTTTCATTTTCGCTGTATAACAATAAAATTCCTTTCCCGCCACGGTTCTGACCGATTTTCCAACGTTGAAAAATACTTTCGGCTGTTTCTTCAATGCTTGCTTTTCCGGGAAGAACCTTAAGCAGGACCAAAGAATTTTCGATTCCCGACTGTTCTTCAGCGATCTTCAGACTCATTTTGAGAGCTAGATCGTGCTCGTGATTATCAGTTTGATTGATGAAAATGTATCGAGGCCTGAAACCTTTTACGGGATGAATCACATAAAAAATAGTGGCCGAAAACAAAAAAAATGCGGCGATTCCAATAATCGGTTTTCTAGATTTTAGAACTTGAGTCATTGCGTGCAAACGCGGTTGGGGTTTCCGCAATAGCTCCCTATGAAATCGTGTTTTACTCCGTCACTCGAATAGTGAGTCAAAAACGGTGGTTGCCCGGCAGTGGTCATGCTAAGACCAAACACCATCTTCACCTCATCGTCACTTCGAAAAACCAGAATAGGGGACGCATTCTTTCCATCTACCCTGCCCAAGCCAAAATTTCGAATTGCGCCGTCGGAAACAAGAGTGAATGGGAAACCATTTCCGTGCAGGCCCATTTGGATTGTCCCTGTAGCCTTTAAAGGATTGATCCATAGACCTGCAGATCCTTCAGGCGACAAACCCATCTGAATGGCTATGCTTGAATCGGGACGAAGAACTCGAATTTCTCCGGATCTTACAAAAGCACCGGAGGCATGAGAATTCTTTACAACAACACCCACCAGTGTGCCGAGTATCAATAGCGTGAGGTATAATCTATATTTCCGAGCCATTAGTAATTTCCAAAAACCGTACTCTTTGTGCCCTTCGCATCATAATAAACAAAGAAAGGATCCGAGGTCGCGACAGAGCTGAGGCCCAAAATAATCCGATCCTGACCTTTGGATTTCATGACCAAGACGGGTAAACTTTTTTCTCCAACCGTGCGGAATATTTGTACGGCTTGTTCGTTTTCATCGTTGAGAACGATAAAAGCATTGTTGTCTTCATACAAACCCAGATTCAATCGAGACTTTCCATTCTGATCAAAAAACCAAATGGCGGGGTCACCGCTAGGCATACATGTCATTAAAATTCGCCTGCGACCTGTCGCGTCCACAAGCTCAAGACTTTGCGTTGAAAGAACCTCGCCAACCGTGCCTGCTCTCGCCTCCGCGTTAGGAATACCGATATTAATGTGAGGGGCGATCCAATAGCCCAGCATCATGCCCAAAGCTGAAAATAAGACCGTGTACATTAACGACTTAAGTTTCCTGGTTTTCATATACCCTCCCTTACATATAATAGAGGTCTTTCGTCAGCGCTTGGGCGCCTTCTCAGGATAAATTCGCGCGGAGAACTTGACGTCGCTTCGCTCCGTAAGTCCCGCGCTCATTTACATCTGCGATATTGCTTCCTCGATAAGAGGCAGAATCGCCTCGGCCTCTTCCTTCATCAGCCTTCCCAGCTTTGAAAATCTCGGTTCGCCTTCAGGCCCAATGTTTTCCCTTGAGATCTGCAGTTTCTTCTGGCCGTTGTTGTAAGAGTAAACACTGACTGATATCCTGGTCCCCTCGCCTTCCCATGATTTCGTAAATAACTGTTTGTCCAAGCT
>CAYXYA010000495.1:0-1734 GCA_964469185.1 uncultured bacterium
TCTAGCTCGCTCCACCCATCCCCCAGTGGGGCCCTTTCGCTTGCTCTTCAAGGATCCAATCCGGCTTTTGGTAGGGGGTCTTCGTTGGAGAAGGTCGTGGGTTTTGAAGTCTTTAAAAACACCCTGCCCCTTCCCTCGAAAGCCCCGGGCCAAGTGGCCCGCCGTGATCTTCTCAAGTGAGCGAAAGGGACCCATGCAGACCTTCCATAAGGCAGTTAAAGAGGTCGGTATCGTACCGATCTCAATATTTTCCAATATGAGGATCGGCACACTGGGGGATGGGTGGAGCGAAACAGTGGTCCTCACAAACGCTTTTACAAAACCCCCTAGATGGATGAGGGCTGGAGAGGGAAGGGGCAAAAAAGAAAGCTGCTCGTCGGGATCTTCATTGGAGAAGGTCGAAAAAGAAAAAAGCACTAAACGGAACATTACGAGGGAATTAAGTATGTAATTCCCACAAAAAAGGGCGCCCCGTTCGGGACGCCCTGAGAAGGAAAAAACAGATCAGCGAAGCATCACATCATCTCCTGGCCGGCCAGCTTGATGGTCTTGTTCCCCTTCTTCTCGACGACTTCCGCCTTGCGGGGATGGAGCATATCATCGCCGAACAGTTCACCCGTGATCTCGATGGTTTTCCCGACGTAATTAGCGAAGACCCGGCTCGGGAAGATCAAAATATAGAGCTGCTTACCCACCAAAAGACCCGCTGGGACGCCGTCTTTCAAACAGTCCTTGCCGCAGGCCTTCATATTGTCGTGGTTGTCGTCCGTGTGCCCGTCTTTCAGGTAACAAGAGGTGTCCACCAGGGTTCCGCGGACCGTCACGGTCTTTCCCTTGCTGTCACCGCCGTGCTCATGCGCGTGAACCAGGGAATAGAAACCCACCAAAGCCAAGACCAGCGAAGCCATCAGTAACTTTTTCATGCGATCCTCCGAAACTTTAAATTAAAACCAACCCTTTCAAGTCAGCCTATCGATCTCCACCCGCGCCGACGGGTAAGCCTTCAACAGATCCTCTTTTTGACCGAACGCGAGATCGGCGAAATCGAATCCCGGCGCCACCGTCGTTCCCATCAAACCCCAGTTGCCGCCCTCATTCAAATACCCGCCAAAACAAGTGCCGGAAGGGATCACCAATTGTAAGACGTTTCCACGGTCCAGTTTGTTTCCCAGGACCACCTTCTCGACCTTTCCCCCCGGACGGAGCAGGACCCAGGTGACCGGGTCGCCCAAGTAGAAATGGAACATCTCATCGGAGGTCAGGGAGTGGAACTTCGAGACCGCTCCCGGAACCAACAGATAATAAATGCCCGTGGAGTAGGCCCGCGAGAGGCCCGGAATGGTATTAGGACTCCGGTAAGATTCGCGGTAAAACGCTCCCTCGGGATGAGGCTTCAAGTCCAATAAGCGGATGACTTCCGCGGAGGTCATGGGCGGCTCCGACGGACTTATTTATTGAATGCCCAGGACTTCCACATCGAACACGAGGGTCGCGTTCGGCGGGATCACGTTACCCGCGCCGCGTTCGCCGTAGCCTAAGTTGGAAGGAATCGTGAGTTTGCGTTTTTCGCCGACCTTCATGCCGGTCACTCCCTCGTCCCAACCCTTGATCACCTGGCCCATACCCAACTTGAAGTCGAACGGCTGTCCCCGGTCGACCGAGCTGTCGAACTTGGTGCCGTCGGTCAACCAGCCTGTGTAATGCACCGCCACCATCTGACCCACCTGGGCCCCC
>CAYXYA010000496.1:0-1729 GCA_964469185.1 uncultured bacterium
GTCCCCGTGTTGGAAAACAATGACGTTCTTGACGCCGGGGCAGTCCTTCAAGGCCTCGTCCATGATGTTCTTCAGGGGGATGATCTTCCCGGCGCGGAAACCCACGTCCGCCGTGAGGACCGCTACGTTGTCGGAATCATGGATACGGCTCTTGATAGACTCGGCGCTGAACCCGCCGAAGACCACCGAATGGATGGCTCCCAAACGCGCGCAGGCAAGAAGGGCCACCGCCGCCTCGGGGATCATCGGCATATAGACGCAGACCCGGTCGCCTTTTTTGATGCCCTTGGAGATGAGCACGTTCGTGAAACGGCAGACCATCTCGTGCAATTGCGCGTAAGTGATCTTTCGGACATCCTCGTCCTTTTCGCCCTGCCAAAGGATCGCGACCTTGTCCTTCACCGGCGTAGAAAGGTGGCGGTCCAAGCAATTGACCGATACGTTCAGCTCTCCGTCCTCGAACCAGGTGTGCTCGATGACGCGTTTTTTCGTGTCCCAGGTGTATTTCAGCGCTTGAGTAGGTTTTTTTGACCACTGAAGCTCGTTGGCCTGCTCCAACCAGAAATTGTGGGAATCCTTGACGGACCGGTCGTACATCTGCTGGTATTTTTCGGGAGATCCGATATGCGATTTCGCGGCGAACTTGGGAGGCGGGGGGAATACAGCGGAATCCTTCTGCAAAGAAGTCATGGATTGGTCTTGCGAGGCCATTGTTTCTCCTTAAGATAAGATCTGGGTCGGGTGATAGTGTAATACCAGGGCTAAGAAAGTTAAACTGACTAATCGGGGTGGAACACCATGAAAATACTCATAGCGCCCGATAAATTCAAAGGCTTTTTATCCTCCGTCCAGATCGCCGAAACCCTTCGCGAATTGATCCAAAAACAAAAACCCGCGGTTGATATCCGCCTGTGCCCCATGGCCGATGGGGGTGACGGCACGCTTAATACCCTCATCGATCCGCTGAAGGGCCGAACGGTAAAAACCGCCGTTCACGACCCTTTGATGCGGCCCCATGAGGCGATTTACGGCCTCGCTTCTCTCCCCGAAAAAGATTGCGCGATCATTGAGATGGCGCAAGCTTCCGGACTTTTTCTGGTCGATCCAAAAGACAGGGATCCATTGGAAACCAGCAGCTATGGAACAGGCGAATTGGTTTTGGACGCCTACAAACAACGAGCGCGGAATATCCGAATAGCCCTGGGCGGCAGCGCCACCGTGGACGGCGGACTTGGATTTCTGCAGGCTCTCGGCGCTCAACTATCCGCGAAAACACCGCCGCCTAAAGGTGCCGCTGGAAAACATCTAATTTCGATCGACCGGATCGATCTCAAACCCATTCATGAAGATCTCAAAGGCATGAAGCTGACCGGATTATTCGACGTTCGCGTTCCTTTGTTGGGCGAGTTCGGCGCGGCCCGCCTCTTCGGCCCCCAAAAAGGCGCCACACCCGGGATGGTGGAGGAGTTGGAAATCGGCATGACCCACTTCGAGACCGTCCTTTCCAAAGCCTCAGGCATTTTGCTGAAAGATCAAAAAGGCACCGGCGCGGCGGGCGGGTTGGGCATGGCCATTCTCGCCTTGGGCGGCAAACTGGAAAGCGGCTTCGATTTCATTTCGAGGACATTGAAACTGGAAGAACAGATGAGAGCCAGCGGCTTGGTGATCACGGGCGAGGGAAAGATGGACGCCTCAAGCCTGGAGGGAAAGACTCCCGTCTCCGTTTCTC
>CAYXYA010000497.1:0-1720 GCA_964469185.1 uncultured bacterium
AAAAGAAAAAAGCACTAAACGGAACATTACGAGGGAATTAAGTATGTAATTCCCAGTGCGTTCGTGTTGGAGAGACATTTGGAATTGGAAGACAAAGGAGCTTGACCCTTTGTTCCCTGGATTCAGCCTTTTCGGGTTTTGTTGCCGAACCACACAACGGCGGCGACGCCGATGAGCACGAAGATGATCCAGATCAGGGCGCGGGTCTCATCGTCGCCGAAGAACATGCCCCATTTGGTGTTGAGGGTGCGGCCCAGGTAATAGCCGCCCACGATGCCGCTGACGGAATCCGAAAGGGTGCCGACCGAGGCCCAAAAGGTGAAATTCACCTTGCTCAAGCCCCAAAGATGCTCCACCAGGATGAAATAATCGAGGACGAAGAACGGCGCCAAAAAAGGATAGTAATTCTTGAAGACCGTGTAACAAGACGCGTTCCCCAGCAGGAACCCGCTGGCGTAAAAAACATAGGTGATCCACAAAAAGCAGGAGACCAAGAGGACGCCCCTTAAAATGAAGCTCACCGGGGATATCAAGAATTTCAGGACCGGGGGAATGTTCATCTGGTTGTAAAAATAAAGGGTGGGATAGACAGCGATAAAAACAAGCGCGTTGGCCAAAAAGAACAAGGGCGTGCTCTCGTTCGCCGGCGCAAACTGAAGGATCTGCAGGAAGCCCACGATGCCGATGACTTCCCAAAGGATGAACCTTGGAAACGACGGTGGAACGACGTCGGCCGGATCTTTTCCCATTTGAGTTCCCTTTCTCAAACCTTCCGCCAACCTTCTTAAATATATTACTCATCATCACGGAGGCTGTCCATTTTTTCGCGAAAAGCCCGTTCCACACCACGCTGCGGTGCGGTGCGGGTGGCCTGACCCCTTTATCCTTCACGCTGCTCAGTATTTTTTCGTCCGCTTCCACTCCGCGTTTTGTCCCCGTCTCAAACACTCCACGCGGCCCGCGGCCTTCAAGTCTTTCAGCACTTTTCGGATCATGTCCAAACCCACACCAGGGCAATCCTTCTGCAAGTCGGTGACCCTAAAGGATCCGCTCAATTTGCCGATCGAGATCAATAGCTGGTCCGTTTTCGCGCCCTTCGGCGCCGCGACCGCTCCTACCCGGTCTTCCAGTTCTTTGTAGGCGGTTTTCAGGATGAACAACAGATAGTTCACATAAGGCCAGGGATCTTGTTTGCCCTCGTGCCAGCCCTTCGAACTCTGTTCCAAAGTTTCGTAATAACGTTCTTTGTTCTCTTCGATCAGCCTTTCCAAACTGATGAACCGCCCCACTTCATATCCCAAACGGTGGCACTGAAGAAGAAAGAGCAGTCGCGATACCCGTCCGTTGCCGTCACGGAAAGGATGGACGCAAAGGAAATCCAGGTTAAAGACGGCCGAGGCGATCAAGGGTTGTATCCATTTTTCTTTCTCGCAGTCTTTGTTCACTTCGATCAAATCTCTTATCACCCTGGGCGTTTCTTTCGCGCTCACGGTTTTGAACCGCACCCGCAGGCGGCCATCCGGGTACTTTTCGATGATATCGCCGTCTTTATCCTTGTACTTGCCCGCGTCCCATATCTCCCCTCGGGTCAGCCGGTGAAGCTGAAGCAAGGTCTTCTCGGATACGGGGATTTCCTTCCCGTCCTCATGGATCCACTTCAAAGCCTGCCGGTAACCCCGCACTTCCTCCTCGTCCCTGTCCTGTAAGAGTTTTTTTCCCA
>CAYXYA010000498.1:0-1714 GCA_964469185.1 uncultured bacterium
CTTCGCGATTTGCGGGAAGGGTTTAATGAAAGGTTGAACACTCAACAAGACGAGTTGCATTGAACCCAGCCACTTCCGGACCACAGCCTGCTCCATATCCACAGCCGTTTCCTTGCCGAGCGATCCTTGGATAATGGATAGGTTGCGCTTCATCTGGTTGAGGAAGATGACCAGCTGGGTCGCTGCGGCCAGTTTCGATTTCTCTTCCATCAAAGCCTGCACGGAGCCGGCATCTCGCGCCGAGAGATGTCCATCCAGGAGGAGACGTACGATAGCCGGCGGTTCGTACCGGAGTCGGGAAGGTCGAGAACCCGCCACCGTTCCTTGAACTTCCACAATCATCCAGGGCTCCGATGAAGGATATAAACCTGCATCGACGATGACCCCTTGTTTGTGGAGAGGCAAGGGAATAATGTCGCCGGTTTTGATCGATTTGCCGCTGTTAAGCTCCGCAAGCACCGTGTAATCTTCGATGGAGAAAAGGCGCCAGTCCCGCAAGGGGGCTTCCTGTTTCCGGGGGGAGGTTTCTGAAATATCGGCCCGTTCGTCATCTGCAACGTTCGGTGCGGGGGCAGGTGCTTGAGCAGGTACTCCTGCGGAAGCCTCCGTGACCTCGGGGAGTTTCCCGTCGAAATAAACTCTCCGAAAAAGTTGATAGTTCGCCTTTAATCCAAAAACGGAGAAATAGTCCGGTGTAACAGCGTTCTCGCGAATCAGCCGTTGTAGGGTCCAAAGGCTGACCGTTTGTTTACGGCTCAAGCTTTTCAGCCCCCATTTTCCTGTAAGGGCATTGGCTTGAGAAATGCTTCGGACGTTTTCCCCGAATTGTTCCTGGCAGAATTTTTCCAATCTTTGAATCTCCAGCGTCTGGTCTTGAACGATCCGGTCGGCCATGTCCGGCGACAAAAGATAAATTTTGGCGCCGGTATAGCGCGTGAGAGAGATCAAGGGCCAGCCTTCTTTTTCATGGCGTTCTTTCAGATAGTTCTGAAGGCTGCGCTGATTGTTTTCATCAAATTGCCAACCTGTCTTTTCTGTTAGCCGTTCGAGAATTTTTTTTGTGGTGGACCAGTTGTCTAGGATATTCCGCGCCCAGCGAATGCGCTTCTTTCTGTTGGCTAGGGGGCACTTGGCCTCGTCCGCCAAGGCTAGGAAAATTTTTTCAACTTCCGAGATCGGTACCAGATAAGAATGCCCGCTGCTGCTTAAGCCAACAATGGTAAATGCCAATGTGTCGATCCGACTGCCATCGGGAAGAACGGTATTTTGGATCAGGAAATTCAGCCGTCGCGGGTCAAGATCGAAGTGCGCGGCGGCTACCGCAAGGTTATTCCTTTCCAGCACCCCGGCGACCCAGTGTAGCGTGTTCGGGTTCGGGAGTCCGTAGGAAAGCTGATGCGCCGCAGAAAAGCGCTGAAACCGCAGGATTTGGATGATCTGGTCTACGGCTAGACGGACCGCATCGTTAGGAGAAAAACGCATCGCTTCTCGCCGGCCATACTCTCCCATGGCGATCGTTTCCGCGGGGTTGTTTTTAAGGCGCCGGGCAATATATTTTTCCGAAACTTGCCAGCCGGTCGTCTTCTCAATCGCTCTCGATAGGCGGCCTGCATCCCACCACTCGGTGGCCGCTTTCTGGATTTTCTCCGGCAGAGGGTTGAGCGGCGAAAATCTCTGGTGATGTTTTAGCCAGAATTCATGCAGTTCTTGGATG
>CAYXYA010000499.1:0-1703 GCA_964469185.1 uncultured bacterium
CTTCACCGGAACCAGCAGAAGATGAACCGGTGCCCGATGAACCCGCTTTAGCTTTCACCTGTTCCACAAAACTTGCCAGTTGAGTATTGGACGGGTTGAGGGAAAGGACCTTTTGATAGTCACTCAGCGCGTTCTGATATTGGCCTTGGGCGTAATAGCAGTTAGCGCGTCCTTGAAGAGCAGCGGTGTTGTTGGGATCCAACTGAATGGCCGCCCCAAAATATTGAACGGCTTGCGTGTAATTTTGGGCTGAATAAAGTTTCAACCCCGCCTGGTAATACTCCGCCGAGGTGGCCGCGAGAGCTTTATCAGCGATAGCCAAAACAAAAAGCAATAAAAGTACTCGATACGGTTTCAGGATCGCGGAGCCGTCTAAATAGAGTTGGTATATATTGTATTAAGACGCCTTATTTATGCGCGTCTTCCAAGTTCAGGATCAAGCCCTGACTTTGAGGCACGACCATGACCTTGAAATCTTTCTTTTCGAGCATTTCGATGGTCCGAAGCTGGAGATAGCTTTTCGCCGAGGACAAGGCCTCGTTCTTGATCTTGATCGCGAGCGCTTCTTGTTTGGCCTGCTCTACTTCAAATTTCTTTTTTAAAATCGTCTGCTCAGCGGCCACCTTCTCTTCGATACTACGCTGGTAGGATTCGGTCAAGTGGACGTCCCGCAAAAAAACACCGTCCTTATCCAAAATGAAAAAACCGTCATCCAGGAAAGATTTCGCTATTAACTCTTTTATTTTTTCCTGGATTTCCGTGCGTTTCGGACCGTAAATTTCAGGCGCGGTGTACTTAGCCACGACCAACCGGACAGCGTTTCGGATTATGGGCCGGATCACGTGTTCCTCGCACCAGTCCTGTTCCCCAAGATTCAAATACACTTTCCCGGCCGTATCGTGTGGGATCCTGTACCAAACGGTGAGATCGAGTCCAACGGAATTACCGTCCGCCGTGGGCGACCAGTTGGTATCCTCCTGGCCCTTGTACTGGCCCTCACGATAACTGGCGGACATCGTGTAATCTTTCCTGCGGCAGTCATAGGTGATGACCTTGACCAAGAAGGGCATGCGAAATTCCCAACCCTGCTTCAAAGTGGTTTCCGATATCGTCCCTGTCATGACGTTGAATTTGACCCCTTCATGGCCGGCGGGGATGAAAACCACGCTGGAAAGGATGGTGGCAAAACCAATGAAGAAAATAATGATAAAAATGACTTTTCCAATGTGTTCCGTATATTTAGAAAAATCCGAATTGAAGTCAGTTTCTCTTGGCATTTTTATTCCTCGCTTTTGAAGATTTTTTCATCCCTGAACCTGTTGATATATTCTTTTTCGCCTCTTTGATCTCAGAGCTAAAGAACTTGATAAGAGTCGGTGAAAAACGCAAAAAAGCCCAGAAAGCGATCAGAAAAAATACGACCCACAACAAAACAAAAGTGAGTTCTTCAAGCATTTTGACGTTCCAGCCTTTTATTGGATTGGTAATGCGTGACGATGATTTTACCACGGAGCAAAGTGAAGAATGTATGACAAATGACGCGTTAATTATGCAGGTTTCAAGCTCATTCTCGAACTATTTAGCTTTGGCTTTTTTCGCCCGGCGTATCTTTTTCGCCTGTCGCACGTTCTTCTGGTGTTCAGCGAAAGTGCTGGCGAACAGGTGCGACCCATCGCCCGCGGAAACGTAATAAAGATAGGGCA
>CAYXYA010000500.1:0-1702 GCA_964469185.1 uncultured bacterium
CCAAGGTGGAATACCACGTCGTGAAGAACAACCTGGCCCGTTTGGCCTTGAACAAGGCGAACATCACGGTTCTGGATGATCTTCTGGTTGGCCCCACAGCCATCGCTTTGGCGATGGAAGACGCGGTGGCTCCGGCACGGATCCTCACTAAATTCGCTAAAGAACACGATAAGTTGAGCGTGAAAGGCGGATGGTTGGAAGGACGGAAGGTCACTTTGCAGGATCTGAAGGCTTTGGCGAACTTGCCCAGCCGCGAGGTGCTTATCGCGAAAGCGCTCGGCAGTATGAAGTCGCCGATCTCGGGTATCGTCCGGGTTTTGGCCGGACCGCAGAGCAAATTGGTTTACGCCCTTAACGCTGTCGCTCAAGCGAAGGGAAAAACCGCTTAAACATATTATTCACCCAGTCCAGCCTTTCGGGGTTGGCTACAACTAAATTCCATGGAGGAAGTTTAAAATGCCTACTTTAACAAAAGATGAATTCATCTCGGCGATCGAGCAAATGAGCGTTCTGGATCTGAACGAACTCGTGAAGGCTCTCGAGACCAAGTTCGGCGTGTCGGCCGCGGCTCCTGCCGCCGCTGCTGCCGCTGGTGCGGGCGCTGGCGCTGCTGCTACTGAAGAGAAGACCGCGTTCGACGTTATCTTGAAAGTCGCTGGCGGCAACAAGATCACCGTCATCAAGGTCGTGCGTGAAGTCACAGGCTTGGGCTTGAAAGAAGCCAAGGATCTGGTGGATGGCGCTCCGAAACCGGTCAAGTCCGGGATCACGAAAGCCGAAGCCGATCAGATCGTCGCTAAGTTCAAAGACAGCGGCGCTGAGTTGGAGATCAAGTAATTTAAGGTTTAGAAAGGCCTCTCTTCCTTTTGGAAGGGAGGCTTTTTTATTTTCCCAACTTTTGTCATTCTTGTACCCAACTCCTGTCCTACTCTTGAAATTGTGATGAGTTCCGCAGGCCGTTGTTTATCTTTTGAGCCGTGGAGATGTCGTTAATGGCGCCACCTTTTAAACCTCTTCGATCCCAAATCTTTTCCGATCGACCTTCGGCTTGGTTTTTCCTTTTCGCCCTCGCTTTTATTGCCCGCCTGGCTTTTATCGCTAAGACCCATATCACTTTCACGGCGGACGAGGCAAGTTGTTTGACCCATGCCCTCCATTTCGCCGACCCGCAGTGGAATGAGCGCCAATATCCCGTTACGCGCATGTTCGATGGGATCCGTTATTGGATCGCGATACTTTTTTACCATCTGTCCGGTCATTGGTTGAAAGCTGGGGCTTTTGAAGCGGTTCTTTTTAATTTGGCGGGGTGCGCCCTATGGGTTTATTGGGCTTATCGAAATGTTTCGGCGAAGTCGGCCTGGATCATGGGGCTCTTTTTGGCCGTTCCTCCTGCCTGTATGGACTATTACGCCACTTTATTGGAAAGACGCCAGGTTTCATTTGTTCTGGGCGCGGTATTGGCCCTTGGCTGGAATAAATGGTCCTCGAACCCTTCGCGGTCTTTTTTGTTCGGCGCTCTTATTGGCTTAGGTTTTTGGGAAGACCCTTTTCTGTTGGCCTTTGTTCTCGCTCTCGCGCTGGGCTCTTTTTACGAGAAAAAGAAAATGCTTGGGACCGCGCGCACCGTGATGTTTTTGATCCTAGGTCTGGGTCCTATGCCGATATCGGCATAGGACGCAAAATGCCGAATCCCGGATTATGC
>CAYXYA010000501.1:0-1690 GCA_964469185.1 uncultured bacterium
GCGACCCAACACGAAGGCCAATGGGATCAAAAGAAAGGATTTGAGCGAGCGTTCTTTATTCCTGCGGAAATTCCAGAGGAACGCGAGGCCGACCAAAGGCAGGGCGAATAATTGCGTCGGCCTGAGAGCGGTGCCGATCCCAAGGATAAAAAAACACAGCATCCACTTCCGTTTATTTTCCAGGCTCAAGGCCCACAACAAAAACAGGCCGATTAAAAGATGAAGGGCGTAAACCAGCGGCGTCAGCGAATACCGCCACCAGGGCAAACTGAAGCTCCATCCGAGTGTGAGAAGAAAAAGCCAGATTTTCAGCGTCGGCGAAATGGCTTTGTGGATGGCATTGGGCGGCGCGAGCCGGGAAACCAAATGACAGCTCAACTGAAAGAACAAAACCGACGAAAGAGCGGCACAGACCGCCGACATGAGACCGAGCTTGAAAGCCGGCGTTCCCCAGGGCCAAATCAGGAAGCATTTGCCCAGAAGATGAAAGAGCGCCTGACCGGAGGGGTGGGATATCCCCAAGCACACCGTCGTGCCGACCAGTTCGCCCGAATCGTACCAACCGATGAAGGGCGAGACTAAAAAACCGTTCAACAATAAAAGACCGGCAAAAAGAAAAAAGACTAGGACCTTGTCGGTCTTAAAAAAGAGCGTAGTGGACTTCCAGGGCATTTAAAGCCCGCTTTTGAGCTTTTGGATGCTCGCTTCGACCTGTCCGGAAGGGTCCTTCAAATTGAATTTTTTCATCAATTCCTCGATCTGTTCATAGACCTTCAGCGCTTCCTGTTTCCTACCCAAAGCCTCGAGGATGCGAGCCTTGGGAAGGTAGGCCTGTAGATAATATTCATCGATGTTGAGAGCTTTCTGTGTCGCGCTTAAAGCCTCCGAATATCTCCTCATATTCATGAGGATCAAACTTAGTTCCACATAATAGTTTGGGGACGCCGGCACCTTTTCGATAAGTTCTTTTTGAAGGTCCATGGCCTCCCTGAGCCTTCCTTGTTTCATTAAATTAGCGATCTCATTTTCAAGGCCGGTCGTGGAATAAGGCGACAATTGCATCGCCCTGTTGAAGTCGTTTTTTGCGAGACCGAAATGTTTCTCCCGTTCAATGGCGCTTTTGGAAAAGCCAGCCCGCGCGTATTCGATCGCGCCCAGCGAATTCCAAGCGTCCGCGTAATTGGAACGGAAACCTAAGCTCTTATTGGCGTAGATCTCGCCGCCGTCCAGATCCCCCTGTTTGAGAGAAGCAATGGATTTGAAACTATACATCCGTGCCAAGTAGTCCCGGAAAGCCCCGACTCCCAATATCCACAACGAGAAGAAAAGGACCGCCCCCATTCCCAGGGTCAAAGCCCGGCGGGAAAACCCCACCGAGACTTTCAAGTCTTCCGTGCTTTTCTTGCCGCTCAAGGCGTAAGTGACGAAACCCAGAAGGACCAAACGGTGTGACCATTCGTGAAAAGTGAAATCCACTAGATTGTGCAGGGATTCGAAGATCACGAGATAAAAAGCGCACTCCGCCGCCTGCGCGGTAAAAGGGATCTTTTCGAAGGAAGGAAGGGATATGAACCGACTCCGGAGGCCCCGTAATATTCCCCAGAGGAGCAGGAGGGTCAAAATCAACGCGGGCAATCCGCATTCGGCGGCGACTTGTAGGTATTCGTTGTGCGCGAGGGGCGTCATGATG
>CAYXYA010000502.1:0-1689 GCA_964469185.1 uncultured bacterium
ACGACCTTGCCCGTGATCTCGTGTTGGATTTGGTTATCGCGGCAAAAGTCCACCATTTCCCCGCGTCCTTCCACAGAAAGACGCGCTTTTAACGAACCCGGTTTGTAATAAAGACCCGAATGGATGACGCCTGAATTGCGCCCGGTTTGATGGAACGCCACCTTGGTTTCTTTTTCCAAGACCGCGAGGGAGCATCCCGGATATTTCTTCAAAAGCGCCCAAGCGGTGGCAAGACCGACAATGCCGCCCCCTGTCACCACGATCTCGAATTGATTTCCAGTCATATCCCAAACCCGTCCCGCTTGGATTTATTTAAGGCTATGATAGCGCATTATTTCTTGTTAAATTGTTTTCGAAGCGCGTCGCGTCCAAGGCCGGTCAATCTCGAACGAGGGATCCATTTTGTCAAAAAAAGCTTTCATTACCGGTGTTAATGGCCAGGACGGAAGTTACCTCGCTGAACTTTTACTAGAAAAGGGCTATGAAGTCCATGGAACCGTCCGACGCAGTTCCACGCCCAACACGATCAAGATCGACCATCTCATCAACAATCCCGATAAAAAATTATCGGTCCATCTTGCCGATCTGGAAGACACCAGTCGTTTCATCCAGCTTTTCGGGGACATTCAGCCGGACGAGGTCTACAACCTTGGCGCCCAATCCGAGGTGGGCGTTTCCTTTTCCAACCCCCAGTACACCGCCCATTGCACCGCGTTAGGCGCGCTGAACATTTTGGAAGCTATCCGCCAAACCCGTATCCGCACGCGGTTTTACCAGGCTTCCAGCTCCGAGATGTTCGGTCTGGTCAAGGAGGTCCCTCAAAAAGAAACGACGCCTTTTCACCCGAGAAGTCCTTACGGCGTTTCGAAAGTTTTCGCCTATTGGATGACCATCAACTACCGTGAATCCTACAAAATGTTCAATTGCAACGGCATCCTTTTCAATCACGAATCACCCCGCCGTGGAGAGACCTTCGTCACCCGGAAGATCACCCTAGCGCTCGCCCGCATCAAAGCCGGGCTGCAGGACAAACTTTATTTGGGCAATTTGAACTCGAGGCGCGACTGGGGATACGCGAAAGATTACGTCGAGGCCATGTGGCTGATGCTGCAGCAGGAAGAACCGGATGATTATGTTGTCGCCACGGGGGAAACCCATTCCATCAAGGAGTTCTTGGAAGAAGCTTTCGGCTACGCAGGGATGGATTACAAAAAATATGTCGAGATCGACCCCAAATTCATCCGCCCGGCCGAGGTGGACCTGCTTTTAGGCGATTCCTCGAAGGCCAAGAAAACCCTCGGATGGAAACACAGCGTGGACTTCAAGGGACTTGTACGGCTGATGGTCGACGCCGATCTCAAGTTGGTCGGACTGACCCCGTCTTCCAAAAAATAAACCGATTCATCTTCTTCTCGACTTCATCATCGGCTTGGTCACCACGAAATAATAACAGGCGCCTTTGGTCCATTTCGCTTTCAACAGATCCTTGAACCACCAATTAAAAACAGCGGGCGCCCAGAAACGCGGCAGCAGGACCCAACGGTTGAATAAAGCTTTCCAGATCTTGGAAAGACTCCCCGTGACCAGCCACCTTTCAAAAACATGGTAAGCCGCTAACGGCACGATGAATTCCGATTTTTGAAGCTTCAATCCCGCCTTATTGAACCGCTTGTTCCAGGTATCCAGATC
>CAYXYA010000503.1:0-1688 GCA_964469185.1 uncultured bacterium
CATCCGCGTCGGGCTTGGCGGCCAGGCGCGAAAGTTCCGAGGGGTCCCCCGCGTAAGCGGCGATGTCCTGGATCTCGGGACGTTCGTAACTGTGGTCAAGAATGACCGCGTTGCGTTCTTTTGTAAGATCCGCGATGCGGGTGATCAGTTCTTTGTCATCAAGGAATAGGTCGAGGGACATCGTTATTTTCCCTTCTTGATCTTGACGATCTTGTTCCTGGGGTTCACATGCACAACCCTGGGCGCGTAACCATTCGGAGGTATCTGGTTAAAACTTTGATAGGTCAAAACGATCACCTGATCCCCTACCGCGGCGTGACGAGCGGCGGCCCCATTGAGGCAAACGACTCCGGAATTCCTTTTTCCCTTGATAGCGTAAGTCTCCAAACGATTGCCGTTGTTCAAATTGAGGACATGGACTTGTTCGTACAAGACAATATCAGCCGCCTCCATCAGTTTGGGGTCAAGTGTAATGCTTCCCTCGTACTGAAGATCAGTTTGGGTAACAGTGGCTTTATGAATTTTGGACTTCACGAAAACGCGGCCCATCTGCCTGTTCTCCTTGTCAGTGTCGAAAAGATACGAATAAAAGAGAAGTTAGTCTAGCGGAAGCGGCTCTCGAAAAAAAGGGGTAAACAGGGGCTTTATGCGGGAGAAGTTAAGGAACTTTGTCAAACCACGATGTTGTCGATCAGGCGGACGTCATCCAGGTAAACCGCCAAAGCGAGCATGGTTCCCCTCCGGACTTTGACAACAGGCTTCAACGTTTGGGAATCCACCGCTTCGAGATACTGGAGCTTTACGCGACGCTCCTCCCCGATAATCATTTTGATTTCCGACAAAACTTTTTTAACGTTCGTCTCACCAAGATAGGCCATGGTCTTCCCAGCTTTGAGGGCCTTGTATAAAACCGGCGCGATCTTACGCCCATCGATAGAAAGCCGTTTGTTACGGGAGCTCATGGCCAACCCGTCATACTCCCTCACGATCGGGTAAATGACCGTTTCGACATCGATATTTAGATCGGCGATGACCTGTTTGAGCACCGCCGCTTGCTGGGCGTCTTTTTGTCCCAGATAAAGCCGCGTCGGCTGGACAGCACCCAAAAGCTTCACGACTACGGTGGCCACTCCATCGAAATGGCCCGGCCTATAAGGCGCGCAAAGACCAGCGACCAGAGGTCCTGTCACTTTCACTTCCGATGAAAAATCATCGGGATACATTCCTTTATTGGACGGAGTGAACACCAACTGGACTTTTTCTTTTTTCAGGAGTGCCAGGTCAGCGGCAAGAGTCCGAGGATATTTCGAAAGGTCTTCCTTGGGGCTGAACTGAAGCGGATTGACGTAAATGGAAACGACGACGATCTTGTTTTGCTTCCGTGCGATACGGACCAGTTTTAAATGCCCTTCATGAAGGGCACCCATGGTCGGGACAAACCCGATCATTTTCTTGTTATGTCGCCATTGACGGACTTGGTCTTGGACTAAGGATGGTTCAGAAAGGACTTTCACGGTTGACTCAGGACGCTGGCGGGAATTTCCCGTTTTTCACTTCGTCCGCGTATTGCTTGACCGCGTTCTTGATGCTTTCGTGAAGATGGAGATAAGCCTTCGCGTGCTTGGGATGAAAATCCGGCAGAAGACCCAGTAAGTCGTGGAGGACTTGTACTTGACCGTCACAGTCAG
>CAYXYA010000504.1:0-1677 GCA_964469185.1 uncultured bacterium
TTTGAAACATAGAGGTAAGATCATCAAACCCAAAGATCAGCGGGAACAGCTTGTTGCGACCAATGACATCAGTGCCGGTGGGTTAGTTTTTTTTTCAAACGATCCGATAGAAATAGGATCGATTCTGGAACTCAAAATTGAACTGCCTGATGGCGGAACGCCCATTGAATGTTTGGCCAAGGTCACGAGGCTCGAGGAAACAAAAAACGAAAATAAGGCATCCTATAAAGTTGCGGTTTTTTATTCGGATTTGAGTTCTACGGAACGTGTACGCTTAGATAAGTATATTACGGAAGAATTTGAGAAATTCCGTTAATATCAAAATCTATTAACCATTAACCTAAGGAAACGATGCCAAATTTCCGATACCGTGCCAAAGAAGGTCCCAAAAATATCCAAGGAATCCTCGCTGCCCAGACGAAAGCCGAGGCCATTGAAAAACTCCATCAAATGGGTTACGTCCCGGTTCAGGTGGAGTTGGAATCGCCTACCACCCGGCTGGAAAGGAAAACGGCTCCATCATCCCCATCGTCGACTGCCCCGGCTGCGCCCAGATTGTCCCGAGGTGGTATTAAATCGAAGGATCTTACCGTTTTCAGCTGGCAGCTAGCGGGTTTAATCAAATCCGGGGTTCCCATTCTTCGTAGCCTTCAGATTATTGTGCAGCAGTCGGAAAATCATTCTTTTCGAAAGATCGTCGAGGATGTTCAAAACAATATTAAAGATGGCCAAGCTCTCTCTGCCGCCTTAGCCGGTTATCCGAAGGTTTTCCCTTCCCTTTATGTCGCGATGATACGCAGCGGAGAAAGCAGCGGCACCCTGCAGGAAGTCCTTTCGAAAATTGCTGAGTATCGCCAGAAACAAGAGGAGATTGTGGCGCGGGTACGCATGGCCTTGGCTTATCCGGTTTTCATGATCATGGTTGGCGCAGGCACGATATTCTTTATGTTTACTTTCGTTATGCCACGATTGACGCAGATCTTTTCTTCCATCGGACAAGAGTTACCTTTACCGACGAGAATCCTTTTAGCCATCAGCGCCAGCCTGCGGAAGGGGTGGCCTTTGATTTTGGTAGGCTTGGCGGCACTCGTCATGATTTTCCGACGAGCAGCCGAACAACCTGCGCAGAAGATGGCCATGAGCCGCCTCAAGCTCCGCATGCCTTTCTTAGGTGACCTTATCCAAAAAAGTGAGTTAGCCAGGTTCTGCGGGACCTTGGAAATGCTTCTTAAAAGTGGAATCCCCATTTTAAAGGCTCTCGAAGTGGCGACTCCCGTTGTAGGTAATGGAGTGATTCAAGAGGAATTGCGTAAGAGTTATGACGCCTTGAAAGAGGGAGGTTCCTTTGGGAAAAGCCTTGAGCATTCAAAGCTTTTTCCGCCGTTTATGACAAACCTGATTGTTATCGGCGAGGAATCCGGACGGCTTACGGAAGGATTGGCGGAAATTGCTATCTCGTATACGAGGGCAACCGAAGATTCCATTAAGGTCATGACCACGCTTTTAGAGCCCGTGATTATTTTGGTGATGGGCCTAATTGTCGGATTCATTGTGATAGCCATGCTGTTGCCCATCTTTCAAATTGATGTTGTGGCCAAGTAATAAAAATAAAGAGAAAGAGCCATTCATTCCTAGATTTTTCGAGGGCGGGGACACGTTATCCACAGGAAGGAAGTT
>CAYXYA010000505.1:0-1672 GCA_964469185.1 uncultured bacterium
CGAAATTGCTCGCAAGCTTTCATTAAGGGATGATTGCAGCAGGCTATCAAGCGTTAATCCAACGCGACGCACGTCGTTTGGCATATATCCTACCCATCGAGTCAACTCAGATTTTACTATATGAGTTAATCTGGGACTTCTATGATTGCTTATGTCGATAGGATTTGGTTTAATGGTCGGAAAGTCATCTTGGTGGGATTTCAATTTTAATCTATGAGTGATTTGTCGCTGCCGCTTTATAAAGTTCTCACCGCTGCTGTCTGGGAAAGTCTTCGTTGGGGTCCGAAGCAAACCAATAAGTCCGAAAACTTGCGCTTGATTTAGAGACGCAAGGTTCCTACGGAATATAATTTTCGCTGCCGCTTGAAATCCTCTAATCCCATTCCCCAGATAAACATGGCTACAGTAAAGATATAGAATCTCGCGTTTTGAAAAGTGTCTTTCAATTTTTATCGCCAGAAGCAATTCCAGCAGCTTGCGTAATATGGAGCGCTCCGAAACAAGTAATGTATTTCGAACAAGCTGTTGAGTAATAGTGCTTCCACCTTGAACGATTCCGAGGCGACGGAAATTCTTCACGGTTGCGCGCACTATGCCTCGCAGATCGACCCCGAAATGCCGAAAAAACCGCCTGTCTTCGATAGCAATTAGCAATGACTGGAGTTTCACAAACTCGCTTGGCGCGCTGGGATACCTAATGTAACCATCTGAAATCCCAATTGGTTGTTCCTGTGCATTCAAGATATGAAACGAAAAAGAAGGAAAAAGCTTTCTTTCTCTAATAATGCGAAAAGCCAAAGGCAGGAAACAAAGCGCATGATAAATCCGCGCCCACCAAGGGCGAGAGCATAGTTCTAACGTAGGAAACCCTTGGCTGCTTCTAAAAATCATTCTGAAACCAGTTACCTATTCAGTCTTGGCCCCAAATGTGCGAGACCCTTTTTTCTAATACAAATTGGTGTCTACAAATTGGTGTCAGAGTACAATCTTTCTAACAAGCGGAAGTCTCCCCTTCCCAAAACCCTCGACTCGCCTTCCCCCCGGAAGCAGCCGCGGCTGGGCGCGGAAATTCAGATCGGCTCATGTTGCGGATACGATGGCAGGATAAGGGGGAGTATACAAGAAGCGGAAATAAAGTCAAGGGCGTGGGGAGAAAAGGCAAAAGGTAAAGGGAAAAAGGAAAAGGGAAAAGGGGGAAAAGTCAGATGGAAAAACGAGATAAGATTTTAGACGGCGATTTTTCTTGGGCGGGCGTGGGTGATGTCCTGTTTGCTGACGGGGCGAACTTGGGATGCCTGAACCGTAGTGACCGAGACGGTGTCGCCATCCAGCGTCAAAAATTCGACCTCAAAAGCCTCACCCTTGCGGTAAACATGCACCACCGTCCCCACATCGCCGGTTTCCAGTTTCTCTTTTGGAATATCGGTCTTTAAAACGACTCGATCATGTTCTTTAATCATGTCGGCTCCCCTACATATCATATAATGATGCAGGCCGAATATATTCGCCGCAGCATGGAGGAGATAATACCGCTATGTCAGCGCGACTTCAAGAGGTTTTTTGCTTAACTTGCTGACCCGGAGCACGGAAAAACCGAGAACGTTTCCGGCCTGATCCACTTTTTCCATCACCTGATCATTCTCCGTCTCACGAAAATACCCTTCTTTCTGAT
>CAYXYA010000506.1:0-1666 GCA_964469185.1 uncultured bacterium
TTGCCATCAAGCCGCAGGTCATCTGCCAGGATCCCGTCACCTTATCGAGTCCAGCCGCCATGGCGCCCCGCCCCGCCAATGAGCAGACCAAAGCCGCATGCTCTACAAATTCCCCGAGCGAGGAGCGACCGACCAAGGACGCGCCTACGAGAAGCGCTAAGCCGAGGAAGAGCGTGGTTTCCATATCTTTCCCGAAGATCATCTCTATCCAGAACAGGAAGAAGATCGCGGTGAACCACGCGGAGACTGCTACGAAAAGGCGCAGGTACCAGGGTTTGGGGGATGGGTTCATGAACGATCCTTCCAGGATCGATAGAGGTTATTAAGAAGGTAAACCCCGGTCGCACCGGCGATGAGGTTCAGGAATGTGAGACCAAGCCAAATGTCCTCGTTGAACCTATGCAACAAAAGAGTGTTGACGATGCTGAGCGTCCCCAAGAGCGCTATTACCATCGCGAAGAGATCCCGTTTGGAAAGACTGTAGAAAGCGAGTATCGCGACGACCGCTGGGAATGCCCAAAAGCTTGTTCCGAAGTTCCACTTTCTCCAAGTCTCAAAATTGACTATGACGAAGGCTATGTTGAGGAAGGACGCCCCGCTGAAGATCAATAAGCGCGGGCTTGCCTTGGAAGGCAACCACTTCGGCAATATCAAGGTGAAGCCGAAAGCGCCCAGGTTTGCCAAACCTATCGCCAGGTATTTTGTCGCTTCGCCGTCGAACAAGAACCCGCCGCGGCTAAAAGGACTCCAGAAAAAAAAGGCCGAGTCCAAGATGGTCAGGGCCAACAGCCATGATCCTTCGGTGTTCGCCAGGGCCGCGATCACGGCCGCGATACCCGCCCACATGAAAAGCAGGTTCGACAGCGGGGCGCCGCTGGGATAGGCTTGGCCGTAGATGGCCAACAAAGGCCCCACCAAGAATGCCGCTGAAAAAATGGCGAGTTGACCGGACTGATTTTCCAACCCCAGCCACCAGGACAAAAGGGTCAAACCCAATATGGCCGCCTCGACCAAGGCAAACTTGACGCTGGGTCCCATATGATTCCAGTTGTAAGCGATGAAACAAACCACGGCAGCGAGGAGGGAAGCGACGGCCAGAAGGCTCAGCGTTCGACCCAGAAAACGGCGCCATTCGGCATGAGTTGGAGGATGAGCCGCATCGATTTGCATGGGGTGTCCCTCTTGGTTCTGGATTGAGGTGCTTTTGCGATAGCCAATCGTACAACAAGAGGATGGTGGATGACAAAATAATATCAAAGGGGCCAGGTTTTTCGCGCCGCAGCGGTGAGCAGCGATTCGACTCCCTTTGGTCGCTCACCATCCGCCTGGGTTTTTACAGAAAATCTCCTGAAAAAGACAATTAGGTAACATCGAATCAATTAGGTAATGAATTAGGTAATGTGGTAGAATCATTCGAAAGTTGGGCCGTTTAATGAATTTATTCAAGGAATAAGCATGCTGACTTTAAAACGTTTTTCATCGAAGCCCCTGACCCTGCCCGCGATGACGTCGTGGTATTTGGCCGACCTGGGAGAGGCCAAGGGTAAACAAGAGCTTTTTACGAAACAGTCCCCGCAAAAATTGAAAGCCCTTAAGGAGCACGCCGTCATCGAAAGCGCCGTTTCTTCCAATCGGATCGAAGGTGTTCAGATCGAGCCGAAAAGGG
>CAYXYA010000507.1:0-888 GCA_964469185.1 uncultured bacterium
TGGTCCTCGTGACCCTGTTCAAGGACAAGGCGGGGCTGGATAATTATCAAAAGCATCCCGACCATCAGAAGGTCATTCCTTTCGTCAAACAGATCGTTTCCGAACGCCGCGTGGTGGATTACGAAATTTAGATCCAGGAGGATCTTGTGCCGCCGAAAAAAGCAGCCGCTAAAAAAACAAACGCCCCCAAAGCTTCCAAATCATCCTCTTTGAAGATCGCGACCTTCAACGCCAATTCTATCCGCGCCCGCCTCCAGATCGTCCTGGATTGGCTCAAGAAAGAAGAGCCGGATGTTCTGGCGGTCCAAGAGACCAAGGTCCAGGACCATGAGTTCCCGAAGGAGGCCATCGAGGCGGCAGGTTGGCAGGTGGTCTTTCACGGACAGAAAAGCTACAACGGCGTGGCTTTCATTTCAAAAAAACCGATGGAGAATGTCGAAAATCGGCTTTACCCCAAAGACCAGGAAGAGCAAGCGCGGTTCCTGATCGGGGATTACGAGGGCGTGAAACTGATCAACACCTATATTCCCCAGGGCTTCGACATTGAATCGGATAAATACAAGTACAAACTCAAATACCTGGCGGATCTGAAAAAATATTTCGATAAGAACGTCCCTTCGGATACGCCCGCGCTCTGGATGGGCGACCTGAATGTGGCGCGCACCGAGATCGACCTGAACAATCCCAAGGGCAACAAGGACCACCCTTGCTTTCACATCGACGCCCGCGAAGCTTTGGAAACCGTGATGAAGGACAAGTGGACGGACTTATTCCGCGAAAAGGAAAAGGGGCCGGGACATTACACTTTTTGGGATTTCCGCCAACCCGCGACTTTTGAGCGCAACCTGGGCTGGAGGATCGACCTGCTCTTGGGAACGCCTCCCATGA
>CAYXYA010000507.1:898-1640 GCA_964469185.1 uncultured bacterium
AAGCCCCGCGGGTTGGAAAAGCCCTCGGACCACACCTTTCTGATCGGCGAGTTTTCCCGTTGATACGTTCGATGTCGCCAACCCGAAGGACGGGCTGGCGCCCCTCAGTATCAACTCCTAAAAGTTCCAGCCTTTTGGGCTGGATATAGATGAGTCGATTGACTAATAAAAAGTGAAGTCCCATGATGATAAAAAGAGGTGAGATAGATGCCTGTTCCATCGGTACCTGAAGCCAACTTAGCCGAGAAGCGCTGTAAACCCTGCGAAGGCGGGACACCGCCTTTTCCTCCGTCCCTGGTCACCGGCTATCTTTCCCAGATGCCCGGTTGGGAGCTGGTGGACGGGAAGATCGTGAAGGTCTTTACCTTCAAGAATTATTACGAGACCATGGCTTTCGTGAACGCGTCGGCCTGGGTATCCCATCAAGAGGACCATCACCCGAACCTGGAAGTGGGTTATAAGACCTGTAAGGTCATCTATTTCACGCATTCCATCAAGGGTCTATCCGAGAACGACTTTATCTGCGCCGCTAAGTTGGACAAGCTCATAAAACAAAGTTAGGAGTTAGAAGTGAGTAGTTAGGAGTTTTAAAAATCCTTAAACTTCTCACTCATAACTCCTAACTTCTAACTTTCTTTGGAGGAATTATGCCTACCGCTGAAACAACCAAGACCAATACCGACGTTACGCTCGATGAATTCCTGGCGAAGTATCCCTGGCCCGCTGATTGGCTTCAAAAGGG
>CAYXYA010000508.1:0-1626 GCA_964469185.1 uncultured bacterium
CTTGGAGTTGCTTTTTTAGCTCCATGATGACTAACTGTTGCCCCTCTTCTGCCTTGTTCCTCTCAACCTCTCGAATCTTACCTTCCTCCTCGGTTAGTTTCTTTTCCATTTGTACTTTATCGTCGTCACTTTTTCTCCCCAGTTCCCGCATCTGTTTGGTCAACTCCAAAATATTATCCGACAGTTCTTTATTCCTCTTTTTTGTTTCCTCAATTTCCGCCTGGGAATTTTTTAATGAAATGTCGAATTGTTCCCGGATCTTTTTCTCCGTGCTTTCGGAAATTTCCTTCCGCAATTTCGCCAATTCTTCTTCGTGTTTTCCCTTTTCTTGAGCTAGGACTTCCTCTTCGATTTGGTGTTTTATGGCCTGCGAAAGCTCAATTTCTTTTTGACAATGGGGGCAAAGGAAAGTGTTGGTCATAAGTGTGATTGTATCACGGCGATATAAATCAAGTTATAATGTACGGGTGAAAAATGTTGGCAAGATACTCGCTGTTTCCCGGCCCCTCTACCATTTGATGGCCATCATCGTTGTTCTGATCGTCGTCAACGCGGTTCTTGAGCTTCTGGTTCCGCTTTTGTCTAAATCCATTGTCGATGGGATCGTTTCTCACCTGACAAAACAGTCGGGGAATCTAAACCAACTATTCTTTTTAATCGGGGCGATGTTTGCCGCCGGAGCAATAGGCGCGGTTTTGAATGCGGGGAGTGACCGCTTGGGCGACCACTTCGCCGGGCGCCTTCGCCAACTCTTGACCGAAAAGTTTTACTACAAAATCCTCCAACTCCCCCAGAGCTATTTTGATTCCGAGCTTTCGGGAAAAATTGTCAACCAGCTGGGCCGCGGCATCAACACGATCCAAGGCTTTATTAACGCCTCGTCAAATTTCATCGTCCCGATGTTTCTCCAAAGTGTTTTTACGATTATCGTCCTGGCGAAATATAATCTTCCGATCTCCTTGCTCACTCTCTCCCTTTTTCCTATCTACCTGGCCCTGACATATTACTCCTCAAAAAAGTGGGGGAAAGAGGAAGAGGCAAAAAATATTCACGAAGACCTGGCCCGGGGGCGCATTCAGGAAGTCGTTTCCAATATTAAAATTGTCAAAGGATTTAACGCCGGCAGAAGTGAATATCATTTTATCTCCGGAGAACTTTCGGAAATCAATAAAATCTATGCCCGCCAGAGCCAAACTTTTCATATTTTCGACTTGGCCCGCAATCTTAGCTTAAACGCCATTCTTCTGGGAATTAACCTCATTGTTTTCTGGAACACCTTTCAGGGACTCTTAACTATTGGTGAGATGGTTCTTATAATTCAACTCATCGCCCAGGCCCGCCGACCCCTCTTTGCCATGTCCTTTATTTTGACCCAACTGCAAAACGCCGAAAGTGGTTCGAAAGAGTTTTTTGAAATCTTGGCCCTGCCGGGGACGGAAGCGATTGAGTCGGAGAAAAACCTCGTCACGATGAAAAGCCCGACTATAGAATTTGAAAATGTTTCCTTCGGATACAATGATTCGGCAAAGGTCCTTAATGACGTTTCGTTTCTTATTAACGCCAAAGACACGGTCGCCCTCGTCGGCCCGAGCGGTGCCGGAAAAACGACCATTGTTAACCTCATTC
>CAYXYA010000509.1:0-1623 GCA_964469185.1 uncultured bacterium
ATATCGATGTCAACCCACAAGGTTGTACCTTCTATCTGGATGATATAAAGTACGAGTAAATTTAACGAGGTCATCTTTTTGAAAAAAATAATCACGGTTCTGGCTATTTTAGGCGCCGTTTTTGTGGTGCTTTATTTTCTTGGCAAAGGCCAGGGTGTTTCCAAAGCTTCCGCGATCACCCTCGATAAGCAGAACGGTTATAAACTGTTATTGGACGGTAAGCCATTTCTGATCAAGGGCGTTTGTTACAGCCCAATCCCCATCGGCAAGGATTACGAGTACAATTTCTGGGGTGATCCCAACAAACCCTGGCTGCTCGACGGTAAACTGATGAAGGAAGCGGGTGTGAACACCGTGCGATTTTACCGTGTCGGTAAAAATCCCGACGAAGTCAAGCAGGTCGTGAGCGACCTCTATCAAAAATTCGGGATCCGTACGCTGATGGGGAGTTACCTGGGTTTCTGGAATTGGCCGCCGCCCAATTACACCGACGAGTCATTCAAAGAAAAAGTGAAGACGGAGGTGCTTGAGATGGTGCACCTCTACAAAGACAGTCCCGGCATTCTGATGTGGGTGCTTGGCAATGAAAACAACTACAGTTTTGACCGTCAAAATGTTCAGCGCTGGTCTGACGACGCGATCGACGCGCTGCCGGACCCCGAGGCACAGCGAAAGGAGAAAGCGAGAATTTATTATTCTTTTGTGAACCAGCTCGCTCAAGAGATCAAAAAGATCGACCCGAAACATCCTGTCGTTTTAGGGGTTGGAGAAACGGCTAGCTTGGATATTGCTAAGACACAATGTCCGGACATCGATGTGATCGGGATCCTTGCGTATCGCGGGCCGGGGTTCGGCAATCTTTTCCGCCAGGTCAAACAAAAGTTTGATCTCCCCGTTATTTTAACGGAATGGGGCGCGGACAGCTTTAACGCCATGACCGAGGAACCGGATGAGGAAGATCAGGCCAAATTCTTGAAGCTCCAATGGCAGGATATCGAAAGAAATGCTGACCCCAAGCACGGGGTCGGAAATTGCCTGGGCGGTACGCTCTTTGAATGGTCCGACGAATGGTGGAAGGGTAATGAAAATTTACCGCACACTTGGGCGGTCCATGACATCGCGGCCCACTGGTACAACAATTCCTATTATTATGATGCCGATGTCTCCACGAAGCTAAATATGAACGAAGAATGGTGGGGCATTGTCTCGCTCGATCCGAAGAAACCGAGCGGCGGAAACAACGGGCGCCTCCCTAAAAAAGCTTATGACGAATTAAAATCCCTCTGGAAGGTGTGACCCCGACCCCTACACGAGGTCTTATGCCACTCTACGAAACGAAGCATCACGTGAAGCACGGCGTTCCCTTCGGCGGCATCGGCGCCGGGAAGATGGAGATCACCCCGCAGGGACTTTTTAACGCCTTCACTTTTCAAAATGACTGGTCCGACCCTCTGTTGGGAAACGCGGATTATCCCGGACTCCTTGGTTTCCATTTCGGTTTTTCCGCAAATAAAGCGTTGTTACTCCAGACGGCTCCTCTTTTAAATATTCCCACGGTGAAGAATATTCGATATGAAGGCCTGTTTCCGCAAGCGACGCTGACCTATGAAGAGCCGGGCCTTG
>CAYXYA010000510.1:0-1623 GCA_964469185.1 uncultured bacterium
GTCTCGTACAGCAATCCCTGGAGGATCTGCTCGGTTATAATCCACTCGGCCAGCGGGACCAACTCACCCTTCGCGCGGATGAGGGGCGGATTGCCGATCGTCATGTGCATGTCGGAAGCTTTGCGTTCCACCATCGCTTGGAATAACTGGTCGATCGATGCCATTACGCTTCCTCCGACAAGATCTCATCAGCCTGCGCCTGCGTGATCTTCTTCGCGGTCACCAAAGACTTAAGGGAGGCTTCCATGGTTTGCATGCCCTGCGATAGCCCCGTGGCGATCATGGAAGGGATGCGGTGGTACTGTTCCTCGCGGATAGTGTTGGCGACCGCCAAGGTATTGGCCAGTATCTCGAAAGCCGCGACCATCTCGGTGCCCTCGGCGTTCACGAGAAGACGCTGGGATATGATGCCCACCAGACTTTCGCAAACACTGGCGACGGCCTGGGCCTGCTCGGACGCGGGGAATAGATTGACAACGCGGGAAACGGTCGCTGCGGCGGAGCCGGTATGCAAAGTGCCGATGACCAAGTGGCCCGTCTCGGCGGCGGTCAGGGCCAGGCTCATCGTCTCGTAGTCGCGCATCTCGCCGACCATGATGATATCGGGGTCCTCGCGCAAGGCGCTCCGCAGGGCGGCGGAAAAACTGGCGGTGTGGGGCCCAACGCTCCGCTGGTTGACGAGAGCCCGCTTTCTTTGGTGTACGTACTCGATGGGGTCCTCGATGGTGATGATGTGTTCCTCACCGTTCTCGTTCATATGGTCCACGAGGGCTGCGCAGGTGGTCGATTTACCGCAGCGACCGGGACCGGTGATGAGGACCAGACCCTGATTGGCGTCCGAGAATTTTTTGAGGATCGGTGGAAGGTTCAACTCGTCGATAGTGCGGACCCTGGAATTAAAGTGGCGGAAGACCGCGTCCCATCCCTTGCGTTGGCGGTAAGCGTTGAGACGGAACCGCTCCCCGTTGGCCAGGGTATAGGCGGAATCCACTTCCCAATCTTCTTTCAAGCGTGCGCGAAGGGCCGGTTCAAGGATCTCAAAGATCAATTCTTCACAATCATGGTCGGTAAGAGGCTGCGGGGTAAGCGGTTTTAAGCTTCCCAACCTGCGGAGATAAACGGGGGAATCGGAGGATATGTGGAGATCGGAACCCTTTTGATCGATACAGGCTTGGAGGAATTGGTCTACTTTAGGCATCGTTCAACCTTTCCAGACCCCATTTACCGCCGATGAGTGATAAAACTTATTTTCGTCTTCCCTTTTCCCGACCGGCTTTCCACCCTGTACCATCGGATGATAAGAACCAAAGCAAGGAAGTCATGAACACCCCTGTCGCGTAAAGATTCAGACCGAGGTAATTCTCTTTAACGGCCATGTGGCAAAAAACCGCTCCCCCGATGACAAAATAAGCGCCCGCGCCCATCCGTAAAAGTTTTCCCGTTTTTTGTCCCTTGACCCATTTTTTCATTCCCGAAATAACTTTTAACATTTCAAGCGGTCCTTTCTCTCTAAGTCCATTTGCCGCGGACTTGTTTCGCTTCAATTTTCTATTTTGCGGGCTCAGGTGTCGGTTGTTCGGGTGTTTTACCGCAGCGGCAGCCGGCGTAGATGCTGGCATGCTT
>CAYXYA010000511.1:0-1617 GCA_964469185.1 uncultured bacterium
CGCCAAAACACCCATGACATAGTCCTCGAGGGACAACTCGTTGATGATCGTGATAGTACCTTTCTTATCACGGATGACCTCGATAACACCCATGTATTTTTTTCCGTCCACCCATACCTCCCCAGTACCGTCGGGGCGGATGAAGGCCTTGTCGGAAGACAAGCGGTCGATGTTCACCGACAAGTCATAGAACAGCTTATGGTCCATATCGATGATCGGCGCGCCCTCGACGGGCAGACCCGAAACAAGGAAAGACTGAGGGACCTTTAATCGCGTAGAAATAAGACGGACCGCGATGGCGACACGAATGGGCCGCTCGAGCCGCTGGTCTTGAACGACCTGTTGATTTTCAGTGTTTTTAGGATAAGGAATTTTGGAAGGGACATAAGTACGCAACGGAACGCAACCAGTTAGGATCACTCCCAATATCAAGAAACAGAGCTTTGTTTTCATGGTTGGCAAACTCACCCCAGATCCCACAATTCTCCAAAATAAAAAAAGGGTGGTCAAAGACCACCCTTTTCAAAAAGCTTTCACAAACAGTTTATTTGGTTACCTGCTCTTTTACCTTATCCCAATCGGCTAAGAACCGTTTTAACCCGCTGTCCGTCAAGGGATGGTTGAAAAGCTGCTTCATCACCGTGAACGGCATGGTCCCCACATGCGCCCCGGCCATCGCCGACTGGATCACATGCTGCGGATGGCGTAAGGAAGCGGAAAGGATCTGGGTTTGGAAATCGTAATTCTTATAGACATGAACGATATCCCGGATGAGCTGCATGCCGTCTTGCGAAATGTCATCCAACCGGCCCACGAAGGGACTGACATAAGTCGCGCCCGCTTTGGCGGCCAAAAGCGCCTGGGAAACAGAGAAGCAAAGCGTCACATTGACCTTGATACCCTCGGAGCTTAAAGCCTTACAAGCCTTGATGCCTTCCGGGATCAAAGGGACCTTCACCGTCACGTTCTTATGAAGCTTGGCCAAAACGTGGCCCTCGCTCATCATGCCGTCAAAATCAGCCGCCGTCACCTCGGCCGAGACAGAACCAGTCACCACCGCGCATATTTCCTTGATGCGGGCATGAAAATTGACGCCTTCTTTCGCGACCAGGGAGGGGTTAGTGGTAACACCGTCGATGATCCCCCAAGCAACGCCTTCCTTGATCTCATTGAGATTAGCCGTATCTAAAAAAAACTTCATGAATCGCCTCCGGAATAGTTCGCTAAAAAATCAAACTCCATTTTTTACATTAAAATTATCGGATTCGCCCTCTTAAATGTCAACGCACGCGAAGTTGGTACCCTAGCTCAGGAAACCGGCTTCCTTTTACGGACCGCCAAGTAAGAAAGCCCGATACCAACTCCATATAAGAGAACTAGCGGTACTGCCACGATGGTCATCGTGATGGGATCCGCGCTTGGCGCGATGATCATCGACAGGACAAAGATGCCGAAGACCGCTTGTTTCCACTTCTGCGTCAAGAACGCAGGCGTCGCCACGCCGACCGCCACTAACGCCGCCAACACCAAAGGCAGCTCGAAAACACAGCCGAAGATAAGTAAAAAATTGACCACAAAACCGAAATAGCCCTGCAGCGTCCATTGAGGGATGAAGTT
>CAYXYA010000512.1:0-1599 GCA_964469185.1 uncultured bacterium
TCTTTCAAACCGTGCCTCTAATTAAAAAAGCGGAATTTGGAGATTTCGGAGGTCTTTTTGGCGCTCTCGCTTATCTTAATTTAAAAAAATAGAAACCTCGAATCTGAATCTTATGCAAAAACTTTCCCGTTCTAAAATTGAACTTTCGCTCGAATGCCCGCGCTGTTTCTGGCTCGACATAAAAAAAGGCGTCAAACGCCCGCCGCCAATGCCGTACACAATCAATAACGCTATTGATTTTCTCCTAAAGCAGGAATTTGATCATCATCGCAAACAAAAAACTCCGCATCCCGTAATGGAGCGGCACGGCATTCTCGCGGTTCCATTTGACCACCCCGAAATAAACACCTGGCGCCACAACTTCACGGGCATCCAGTATCATCACAAACCCACTGACTTTCTGGTTTTTGGTGCAGTTGACGACATCTGGCAAGATCCCAAAACCGGCCAGCTTATGATAGTTGATTACAAAGCCACCGGGGCCATGAATCACCAAATCTATGACTCCTATGGTCGTCAGATGGAAATTTACCAGTGGTTACTGCAACACAACGGGCATGATGTTTCTAAAACTGGCTACTTTGTTTTTGCTAAAACCAATAAGGCTGATGGGTTCGGGTTCGGCGAAGCGGCGCTGGCTTTCAACCTCATCGTCGAAGCCTATACCGGAGATAACGTATGGGTAGAGCCCGCTATTAAAAATGCGCGAAAAGTTTTCGATTCGGAAAAAATGCCGGAATCATCCGCGGGATGTGTTTATTGTAAATATCGCAAAGACGCCGGAAATTTCTGAATAACGGCTAGTTGACATTTAAAAAGTAATAAAGTATAATTCAGCATAGTTGTTTTACAAGATAATATCACTCTTAACAAGGGGAGGGTTTCGTGTCCGACTATCTTGCTGACTCACTGGGATTTCTTTCTCCGCCAACGGTTGCGCCGTTGGCCGACCCCAACCTAAAGATGAACCTGATCCATGTAACCTCCGCGCCTCCCGCGCCTTGGACCGCTTCCTTGTCGGATGTCTTAGCGGCTCATCGATCTTTTCTGCTTAAAATTACCAATCAAGAGAATCTCGAGGTGGTTCGTTCAAATAAAGATCTCGAGCCGAGTTCAAAAACCAAGATTATCTTGGGAATTCAATCTCCACCGAATGATGTCAATATCGAAGTCCTTTTTCATGTCGGCATTCGTATCATGAGTCTTGCCTACGACAGAAAAAATGCTTTCGGTGGAGGATTTCTGAACCCCGAAGCGCGTCTTACTGATGCGGGCAAAAAACTTCTTCGAGACTGCGAAAAAATCGGAATGATCATTGACCTCTCCCACGTTGGTCACACAACCGCCAGAGATGTTTTCGATTTCGTGGTTCAAAATGGACTGGACAATCTGAAGATTATGGCATCTCACAGCGGCTGCTTCTCGATTTGTGATCATTTAAGAAATCTGCCCGATGATGTCATCGACGCGATATCAATCTGGGGAGGAGTTGTCGGAATCCCGACTCTTACTTTTATTTTGGACGAGGGTCGGAACGACCTGGAGCCATTTCTCAATCACGTCCGACACGCAATTCAAATCGCCGGCCCGAAAAGTGTG
>CAYXYA010000513.1:0-1598 GCA_964469185.1 uncultured bacterium
CGCTGTTTGCGTACGGGTAAAGTTCAAAAGCGCCCAGTCGTTCGCAAGGTATCGTAAGTTAGTTTTACCCGTCCACTACCGAAGGGCGCGTCCTTGGTACTTCCAATCTCCGCCCTTTAAAACCCAGACAAAAGTCTCACTCGTATAACTCATCGCGCTTCCCGTCTGAAACGCCCAATTGATCTTAACTTTCGCCGTTTTCTCCCCCTGCCAGCTCATTGAAACGATCTCGCCTCCCGTCACCGTCGAGTTTTCAGGCCAGCTTTTGGTTAAATTCTCCTTCAAACCGTCTGAACCCTCAAAACTACCGTCCGTCAACTGAAGCACGGTATCCCAATGGTTTTGAACCGAACCTGTGATGAAACCATCCACATTCTCTTTTAGTGATCTTTCGAGCGCCGCTTTTTCATCCGCGGACATGGAACAGCCGGACAGAAATGTAGCGCTCAAACAGATAAGGAATCCGTTTAGGATCAATTTACGCACAAGGACCTCTTACTTGCCCAATAACTTTTTGTCGATATCGTTGATCTCGTCAACCCTTCGCTCATGACGTTCCGCTTTGGAGAAAGGGGTCTTGAGCCAAACATCGGTCAATTTCAAGTTCGTGTCGATCGGCAGATCGCGTCCCGCCAAAGAAAGCACGTTCGTGTCGTTATGCTCTCGGGTATCTTTCGCCATCTTTTCCGTGAAAACCAGTGCCGCTCTCACGCCCGGGACCTTGTTCGCCACGATGGACATGCCGATCCCGTTCCCGCAAACCACAATGCCGCGATCGGCCTGGTGAGCCGCAACGGCGCGGGCGACCTTCTCACCAAAAATAGGATAGTCACTAGCCTCACCGTTGTACGCGCCGACATCTTCCACTGTATAGCCGGATTTTTTGAGATGTTCGACCAGGACTTCTTTCAATTCAAAGCCCGCGTGATCCGAACCTATCGCGATTTTCATGTTTTCCCCATTTTTTAGTTAATTAAAACGATCTTTAGCTTTTTGCAGATAACCTTCAATTTGATCCAAGGCTTTTCGATATTGCTCCAGTGGTTGTTGAACAGGATCTTCCACATCGACCAAACCCTCTCCGGCGAATTCGGAAAGAACCGCGATCTTGTCTTTCAAGTCCGGCATTTTGCGCAGCATGAGTTCCTTATGTTTGACCGTCATGGTCAAGATAAGATCGCTTTCCATCACAAGATTTTTACTGAGGGGCTGGCTTTGATAAGCGGAGATATCGATATTTTTTTCACGGCAAGCCTCTATCGCTTCGGCCGTAGCGGGAATACCCGCAAAGGCTTGCAGACCAGCGGACTGAACATCCACGGAAAGACCCGATTCTTTGGCGATTTTCTTAAGGAGCCCTTCGGCCATCGGGCTCCGGCAGGTATTCCCCGTACAAACAAATAGGATTTTTTTAGGCAATGTTTTGCCCTCGGAAGCCGGTTCTATCCCTGATTTAACTGTGCCAAGAGACCCTCTACGCGGGCGACTTCATCTTTGGATACGCAGCCGGTCCGAAGGATCGTGTATTTTTTCTTGTCGAACTTCGCGATCGCCGTTTCGCCTCCCAACGGACAAGCACCAGCGTCAATGGCCGCGTC
>CAYXYA010000514.1:0-1588 GCA_964469185.1 uncultured bacterium
TCGACGCTAATGGGAAATTAGTGGTTGTAAGGGAAGATGTGGGCCGTCATAACGCATTGGACAAGGCGGTGGGCTGGGGACTATTTCAAAAGCGTCTCCCACTCAAAGACCTATGTCTTTTAGTGAGCGGCCGGGTTTCTTTTGAGATCATGCAAAAAGCCATGGCAGCTGGTATCCCCTTGGTGGCTGCTATCGGCGCGCCCAGTAGTTTAGCGGTTTCCATGGCTCAAAAAAACGGCCAGACCTTGGTGGGGTTTTTAAGGAACAAGGGCATGAATATCTACGCGAATCCAAAGAGGGTGAACAGCTGAAGGCCTTCAGGAATTAAGGAATTCTTTTAACGCGGGTCCTAGGTTGGCGTGGTCGTGCTTGCCTTGGGAGAGTTTGAAAAGCACGAATCTTTGCAGATCGTCCAACTTTTTCCAATCCTCAACAGTTAAAGCCGGGCCCAGCTGGGATAGTTTTGCTGTCACGTCCGCGGGCACAAGGCTGAGGTTGCCCCATTGGGTCTTTTCCGATTCAAGTTGGGAGGCTTCCATGAACTTTACCGGTTCGCCGAATTTTTCCAAAAGGGAAACGAGGGCTTCGCGATAACGGCCGGCGTTACTGCCTTCCGCGGGCATTTCGCAGAACCTGTTGCGGTCTTCCTCGGAGAAGAGGTTCCAGCTTTTCAGGGAAAGTTTTACACCGGCCAGGTCCAGCTTGTGGCGGGTGGAAAAGGGGATGCATTTGAGTTGGCCGTAAAAGTCTTCCTCGAACTTGAATTTTCGAAACAAATGGAACTCCTGTAAAGGTTTTGTAGGAGCGGGATTTATCACGCCCCTAGAGGGCGCCATGAATGTCGCCCCTACAAAAATCTACGTCTAGCGGATATCTGCGTTCATACTTTTTATCTTTTCCCATTCTTCCTTGGTATTAAACCCCTTTAAGCACGAGAGCTTCGGGTCCCAAGAATGTAAAACCGGTTCTTCCACCTTCGTCACCTTAAGCCCGCCATCATTCAGAAAATGTTGGAAGCTGTCCCAAGGGGAGGCCTGCAAGGGTTTTAGGACGTGCCTGTTCCAGAGGGCGCAGAGAGGCTGCCAACAGTCTTCCACGCAAGGAACCACCGCGTGAAGAAGGACCGATCTTTCCCGAAGGTCCCAAAATCCCCGAAGGACTTTTTCATCCAGGTAGGGCATGTCAACGCCAGTGAGGAAGACCCAGGGTTTGGAAGCATGGATGAGGGCGGCGCCTAGGCCCGCCAAAGGCCCCATTAACCCGGGCGCATCGGCCACGAATCGGGCCATGGACTTGGCGTCCGGCGGGATTTGAGTTTCGGTTTTACCGACAAACAGGACTTCGGAAGCGAGTGGTTCGGCGGCTTGGGCCAGATGGGCAGCGAGGCTTTTCCCTTTCCAGCGGAGAAAGGCTTTGGGCGAACCGAATCGGCTGCTTTCGCCGCCGAGCAAGATTGCAATGGTAATAGGAATTTTTTCTTTCAAACTAGTCTCCAAAGTTCAACGAACTCTTTCACCATTTTGATTAATCCAAATCCATATCTGGTTCAGTTTTACCTGAGCCTCGCCATTGGAGAATTCTTCAGCAT
>CAYXYA010000515.1:0-1571 GCA_964469185.1 uncultured bacterium
GTCCGGCTCGATGTCATAGTGTTCGTAAGCCCACATCTTGCCGGTCCGACCCAATCCCGTTTGCACCTCATCCAGGATAAGAAGAACGCCGTTTTCCCTTGTCAAGTTCCGCAGATCCTTTAGGAACTGCTGGTCCGCGGGGTGGATCCCGCCTTCGCACTGAACAGTCTCGATCAAGACCGCGGCGGTCTTGTCATTCATCAAATTCTTGACGCTTTCAATGTCGTTGAAAGTCGCGAACTTGAAACCTGGTAATAGGGGCCCAATTCCCTCTTGATACTTCGTTTGTCCAGTCGCCGAGATCGCGCCGTAAGTCCTGCCATGGAAGGACTCCTTGAAGCTGATGATCTCGAACCGATCCTGTCCCAGCCGGCTAAAATATTTCCGGGAGATCTTCAAAGCAGCTTCGACCGCTTCCGCGCCCGAATTGCAAAAAAAGACTTTTTGCGCGAAAGATATCTCACACAAGAGTTTGGCCAGCCGAATACTCGGCTCGTTATAATAATAGTTGGAGACATGGCCGAGTTTCCTGCACGAGTCAGTGATCGCGGTGACGATCTCAGGGCAAGCCTGGCCTAAGCCGTTGACGGCGATCCCGGAAAAAAAGTCGAGGTAAACCACCCTCTCGGAGTCATAAACGTAGGAGCCTTCGCCGCGCATGAGGACGATCTTTTGCCGGTTATAGACCGGGAGGAGATAATCATCGCCGTTCTGTATTATCCGAAAGGTATCCATAATCCCGCCTCATTTATCCTCAAAATGAAAAAGCCCCCGTGAGCTTCGTCACGGAGACTTTGTTGAGTAGGCATCATAATGTTTAAAAAAGAAGGTGTCAATCGGGCCTAAAATCGCCTCTTTTCAAACTCGTAAGGACGGTTCTGTCAATTTCTCGTATTCCTCGATAGCGAAGCGGTCGGTCATGCCCGCGATGTAGTCGCAGATGATCCGGTGGACCGGCTCCACCTTATTCTTGATCTTTTCCCGGGTGTTCATCGGCAGAATATCGGTATCATTCTCATAAAGATGGAAAAGTTCTTGGATGACTTTGGCCGCCTTGGCTTCCATCCGCGTGACGCGGGGATGCCGGTACATATTCTCGAAAAGGAATTTTTTCATTTCCAGGAATTCCAAGCGGCGCGGATCGGAAAAGGCCGCCAATTCCTCGGGACAGCGGCGGACATCCAGGACAGTTTTGACTTCGAACTTCTTGATCCGCTCGGTCGTGTGGTTGATCAGGTCCGTCACCAGCTCATCGATGATCTGGCGGACGGTTTGGTATTTGATCTTCTCGCGGTTGAGATGAGGATAGAGGCTCTTCACCTTGTCAAAGTTGCGTTTCCAAAGCGGCACCACCTCCAGCGACTCGAAGGTCAAGAGTCCCGAAGTCAATCCATCGTCAATGTCATGCGAGGTATAAGCGGTCTCGTCCGCCAGGTCCACGATCTGGGCTTCGAGCGTGTATTGTTCCCCATCGCCGCCAGGACGGTCATAACGGGTGCGGTGTTTATCCACGCCCTCTAAAACCTCATAAGACAAGTTCAGTCCTTTAAAAAGAGGATAACGGTCCTCTA
>CAYXYA010000516.1:0-1571 GCA_964469185.1 uncultured bacterium
TACCATGAAGAACAAACCGGCCACAAAGGCCGTGATCATGCCGGAAACCGCCAATATGTGGATGGTTCCCGTGAGAAAAAAAGACTCCACCACGTCATCCGGCAGGGACGCCCGTTCGCCTAAAAGAATGCCGTCCAAAAGGGCGTTCTGAGGATAGGACAGATAACGGTAAAGCCGGTCCTCCGCTTCCCGCTTGAGCGCGTAAGACCATCTCAAAAAAGTTGAACCATGCGGCAAATCCCCCTTGGATCCCTCCTTTGTCAAAGGAGGGACTGGGAGGATTTTTCGCCACTTCCCCGCCGCCGCGTAAAGGACATAAGCCACACCCTTCGTCTCGAGGTAGTGGGCGTAATCGAACTGGCCGGGGTTCATGGCGGAGGAGGGTCGGTCGACCTTGCCTTCCGCTTCAAGGATCTCGCCGTAAAACAATAGAGTCCGGGACTCGCCTGGCGACAGGCGAAAAGTACAACGGGCTTTTACGGGCGGGATCGGCGTTCCGTTGAACGCGATCACTTCGCAAACCACCCGGACATCTTTGACAAAGGGCTGATAGACCCCGCCTAAACGGCCTGTGTCGTGGCTTTGCGGGGAATGATCGAAAAGGACCGTGGGTTCCTCGGCGACCCAAAGCTTCAGGAGTCCTTTGGAAGTCCGGGGGAAAACCCGAAGTTGTTCTTGAAAGTCCCGCTGGGTTTGGCAAAAACGGAAAAACAACACCAAAATAAAAACGATGAAAAGAAAAAATGTTTTGGATCGTAAGTTCATTTGGTGAAGGAAATAGACTCGATGATCTCTTTCGCGATGAGTTCGCGGGAGGAGTAAGTCGCCATCACTTTGAGAACGAGTTGATAATTCCCGGGATCCACCGTCGGATCCGGCGCCCAGACAAGTTCCTGGAACCCTTGTTCCATATCCTGGTTCCCCACGAGCTTCTTGAGGACCATTCCATGGCCATCCTTGATCTCAGCCGTGACAAAAGCGCGCTCCGTCAGCAAGAAAGAAACATGGATCTTGGGGCCTTGTTGCGCCGTCTTGAGATCGACCGCGTCCGACCCGTTCCAGAAATATTGCACGCTTTTCTTCTCAGCCACCAGCACCTGTCCGAATTGATGGTTGATAGCGATGCCCCGAGGTTCCATGAACTGAAAGTCGTCCGTGCCCTCGTCCCCGAAAGTCACGACATAACGAAGGTCTTTATCGAATTTCCTCAGGCAGGATTTCGCGATGTCGGTCGCGACCACGTTCCCATAAAAATCAAAGGCGCATCCGTAGAGTTTGGCGGGCGGGTCAGGCAATTGGTCCGTCATCATCTTGGCCAAAGCTGACCCTCGAGTGTGAAGGTCCGTAAACGTGTCCCCGCGCGGTCGATGACCGCCAAGCGGTCGGCGTACCGGCCCTTCGTGTAAAAGGTCCAGGGTTCCTTCCCGTCAATGACCGCGAGGGCCGAGGGAGACTCGAGATCCGGGATATTCAAGACCCTGAAATGCCCCCGCGGATCCTTGACTTGGATCCGATCGTTGCCGGTATCCGCGATGTAAAGATTGTCCTGGGAGTCATAAGCCACCGCTAAA
>CAYXYA010000517.1:0-602 GCA_964469185.1 uncultured bacterium
GCTTTCGCCTGCTAACTTTTCGTACTTCACCGCCGGCACTTCAATAAAAATATCAATTCGGTCCATGATGGGTCCGGAAAGTTTTCTCCGGTACATGGTAATTTGAGAAGGAGAGCAGGTACAGGGCTTATCGGGGCTGCGCAAATATCCGCAGGGGCAAGGGTTTGAGGCTCCCACTAACATAAAGCGGCTCGGAAAAGTAACTGCATGTTTTGCTCGCGATATGGTAATATTTCCGTCTTCAATAGGTTGGCGCAGTGATTCTAGTACATTGCGGTGGAATTCGGGAAATTCATCAAGAAACAAAACTCCTCGGTGGGCTAGGGTGATTTCGCCAGGTCGGGGCGGATTTCCTCCGCCAATGAGGGCAACATCGGACGAGATGTGATGGGGCGAGCGGAACGGTGGGAAATGTACTAGGTTTTGGTTTTCTGAAAGCAATCCTGCAACACTGTAAATTTTTGTGACCTCCAGTGATTCTTCGAAGGTAAGCGGTGGCAGAATTGACGGCAGTGATTTTGCAAGCAGGCTTTTGCCTCCTCCCGGCGGGCCGAAAAAGAATACATTATGCCCTCCGGCCGCGGTGCTTTCCAGGGCGCGCT
>CAYXYA010000517.1:612-1037 GCA_964469185.1 uncultured bacterium
CTTGCACCCAATTAATATCAATGGAATAGGCTGGTGCTGGTTGATTTTGTTGGTCAAGAACATATGGCAAGGGCGCCTTTTTATTTTCCAAGTACGATATGGTTTCATGCAAAGACTCAACACCGATAACGCTTAGGTTTTTTATCAGGGCGGCTTGCGGGGCATTTTGTTTAGGTAGGATAATTTCTTCAAACCCCTGTTTTTTGGCGAGTGCCGCAAAAGAGAGGGCTCCTTTCACCGGGCGGAGTGTCCCGTCTAATGCCAATTCCCCAATGAAAAGTCTTTTTTCAGAGTTAAAACGGGTTTGTTGGGAAGCAATTAAAAAAGCCAAGGCAATTGGCAAATCGTATAACGATCCTTCTTTTTTTAAGTCAGCGGGTGCTAAATTCACCAGAATCCTGAATGTTCGGTGATGGGGCGAGAGA
>CAYXYA010000517.1:1047-1566 GCA_964469185.1 uncultured bacterium
CAATCCGTTCTTTCGATTCTTCTACCGCTTTGTCGGGGAGCCCTACAATGGAAAAAGATCGTAACCCATGAGAAACATCAACCTCTACTTCAACCAGTTTGGCGTCTAACCCAATAATAGCGGCCGAAAAAACTTTTGATGTCATGGTTCATCATATCATGGGTAAAAGAAACAAAAAAGCCAAGAGATAAACCCTCGGCCTCGATTCGAGCTCTTCTGAGCCCTCACTTCTTGGACGGTTTCTTCACGTCGTTGTCGTTCGCCCGTGCGCCCGTAGGATGCACGTTCTTGTGCAGCATCCCGTTGATTTTTGCGCGGTACGCATCGTCTTCCTGACGCTCCTGTTGTTCGATTGCCGCCTTCTGTTTGGCAGCAAACTTGTCCAGGCCGGACATTGCGCCGTAGACGCCCCCGGCGACCAGTCCTGAAATCAGGAGTAGGACAACAAGTGCCCCGAGGACGATGGCAACGACGCCATAGTTGCTTTTCCGGCTCTGCGTTTGCGGGAGGACGATGAGG
>CAYXYA010000518.1:0-1565 GCA_964469185.1 uncultured bacterium
CCTTTGTCGCGCTGATCCACGCCTGAGGGATGAGGGAGCCTTCTTGCGCGCTAAGGTTATATTTGAATTCTCCCCCAAAACCCAGGACCGTTCCCACGTTATAACGGGTCCCCAAAGCCAGGTTGGTGGATGGACTGATGCCCGAGAGGTAGAACTCTTCCCCAACGTTCAACGTCAGATTCCACGGCTCGATGAGATCTTTTGAGAGGAGGAGACGAACCTCCAGTCCCAGGGGATAAGAACCATCCGATTCCCGCTCGGCGTTGACTTCTCCCGAAAACGCCAAATCCACCGGCCAATCCCCTTCTTCGTTGAAACGAACCCGCGTTTCCACACGGCCTGAATCAAAAAGGTCTTCCGCCCCGCGCGCCGTCAATGTCCCGCGCGCGTCCACCATCCAGTGGTCCGTAATACCGTATTCCAAAGAGGCGTTATGCCTGACAAAAGTTAATGACGACCCGTTTTCATTCCCAAGATCCAGCCAATACTCAGTTTCCAAGGCTTGTTTCTCTAAAGTCTCAAAAACCAGCGTTTCGTCAATATAGTCTTCGCGATGGGCGAGAAGCGTAGCGGGCGAAATAATACTGATGCAAAATGCCGCCAATATTAAAATACTTTTGAGATGTCGTTTCAAAATCAATTCCCCCTCTCAATGGATAATTAAACGGCTGGCCTTCATGGATACTTTTCGAACTGAACTTCTTCAGGGATTCCCACCCTGCGGTGAGCCCTTCGGCGAGCTCAGGGGCTGCGCCGAGTGAGTCGAATCCGTTTCCCAGTTTGTTCCCAGAAAATTCCCCTTTTTGCCCCTGAAACAAAGGGTCGGGCAAACACAATCAATTTAATATTCGCAAAATTGTTAATGGCGGCCCAACCCCTTTATGTTTTTCTACTGGCGAGAACTTTACCAACCGGCTTTCCTTAGAACTTCACTTACTCAATCGCTTCTCATCTTTCACTTGCAGCGATGAAAAATAAAGGGAGGAACCCAAAACATCACTCGCCACTTCATCACTACCAATACAACCACTACAAACATGTATAGGGATTTTCGAATTAGATATCTTCTGAATGATCTCTTTATCTTCTTTAGTGAGTTTTCTGCCCATTTCCTCCAACTTCAATAATGCCTGCGCCGCATAAACCCGCCCTTCAGGGTTAGGCCCTCTTAAAACATTTTGAATGAGATCGATTCGTGGGAGTTTGAACAATTCTTCAATCGCCGTTAACTCGACAGGCTTTTTTTCAGCATTTCCACAACCGTACGCAACTGTCAAAAAGTTCAATGGCAAAGTAAGTAGATTGTATGATCCACTCAGCTCGCTGGGCACCTTCGATTTCGAAATCGGTCCCAATTCCTTTTCGAGCGATCCATAAAAAACATCTAATACCTTCTGATCTTCAAATTCAAGATGAAGGCACCGGTCACCATCCGTTCCCGTCTCCTTCAACTCACCCGTCCATATTTTCTTCATTTCCTCCTTCAATACTTTCCAGAAATTTTCGCTTTTGCACTCCCATTCCGCTTCTAGTTTTATGACAACCCCATCGCGAACCAGCGCTTT
>CAYXYA010000519.1:0-1557 GCA_964469185.1 uncultured bacterium
TCGCCCTCATTCACGCGGGAGTTGTAAAGGTCCCAAAGCTCAGGCCTTTGATTCTTCGGGTCCCATTGGCCGAAAGAATCGCGGAACGAATAGACCCTTTCCTTCGCTCGGGATTTTTCCTCTTCACGACGAGCCCCGCCGAAAGCGGCATCAAAACCATACTTATTGAGGGAGTTCAAAAGCCCCTGGGTCTTCAAGAGGCTGCAGCATTTTTCAACACCGTATTTAAAGGGGCTCGAGCCGGCGGCAAGAGCTTCCTCGTTACGTTCCACCAATAGCTTGGCGCCAATGCTCGCGATGAACTTATCCCGAAACTCGTACATCTCGGGGAATTTATAACTGGTATCCACATGTAAAAGCGGGAAAGGGATCTTGCTGGGAGCAAAAGCCTTTTGAGCGAGGCGCACCATGACGCTGGAGTCTTTACCGACGGAATAGAGCATGACCGGATTTTTGAATTCAGCCACGACCTCGCGGATAATGAAGATGCTCTCGGCTTCCAGTTGCTTTAAATGGGATAAGGTTTTAGGTTCTGAGGTGGTCGGCATGGTTTTTCTCTCGTTATTCACTTTAAACATTATTAGGATTTTTCGGAATTAATACCAGAGTACGGGGCTAAAAACCTCAAGAATTGAACATTTCCTTTTTATCCCAATCCCCAACGGCTTCGAATGCTCTTTTCAAAAGGCCGAAAGAACAACGTCTCGACCGTGATACCGATCAGGATCAAGACCAAGATGATCGCCAGGAACATGCTCGTGTCATCGGTTTTTTTGCCTGCTTGAAGCAGGAAACCCAGCCCCCTATTCCCGTATAAAAGTTCCGCCGCCATGAGGGTCCTCCAGGCGAAAGCCCAACCCTGTTTGAACCCCGCGAGGATCGAGGGGAATGCGGCGGGAATGATCACCCGACGATAAAGGGTCGGCCCGTTCGCCCCCATGGAGCGCGCCGCCTGGATAAGGACTTTCGGCACATGTCGAATGCCCGCCTCCGTCGCCAGGACCACCGAAAGGATGGCGCCGATCACCACCACGAAGAAGATCGCTGTTTCACTCGCCCCGAACCAAATGACGGCTAGGGGAAGCCAGCAAATGGAGGGCAAGGTTTGAAGGGCGAGTGCGAGGGAACCGATGGTACTTTCCATCCATTCAAAATGAGAAATGACAATGCCGATCACGACGCCCCCGATGACGGCGGTCACATATGCCGCGAAAAGCCGGATCAGGCTAATACCGAGACCGTCCAGTAAACTTCCATCCTTGACCAATAAAACTAACGAGACCAAAACCTGGACCGGTCCCGGCAAGATGTGAGACGGCAAGACTCCCGTCCAAACGATCCCCTGCCACACCAAAAAAAGTGAAAGAAAAAAGATGAATTTTATGGCGGTGTTTTTCATAAGCTCCCGCTTTGGCGAATGACAGGGTCCACCCAATTGGTGATCTCGGATTTCAATTCGCGGGCGACGGCCAACACCGGCTTGTCATCGACGTAACGCGGCCGCGGCAGTTTGACTTAGATGTGAGTTTGGATGATTGTCGTTTTGGTTTTGATTTT
>CAYXYA010000520.1:0-491 GCA_964469185.1 uncultured bacterium
GCGGTCTCCAAAACCGCGGGTTGGGGGTTCGAATCCCTCCTGGCCTGCCAGTTTCAGACCGGAACCTGTCTGTCCATTCTTGTGTGTGCATTTTAGGAGGAAGCGGTGCAAGGTCTCCTGGGTCGGATTTCCGAGTTTTTCAAGGATGTTAAGGCCGAACTGAAAAAGGTGTCCTACCCAACCAAGTCGGAAACCATGGGGTCGACGACCGTGGTTTTGATCCTGGTGTTTATCATCGGAATCTTTTTATCTGTGCTGGATATGGTGTTGGTCAAGGCCGTCCGGTTTATTATTCAATAGGGAGCAACCGGCTTTGCCGGTGCGACCGCGGGGGTGCGGGGGGGCATGTGAGGACCTCGCTTCTTGTTTGCCGCAGCGGCTCCCCGATTAAATAGGTTAACTCAATTGGTGATCTCAATGTCAAAAAACTGGTACGTCATTCATACTTATTCCGGATTTGAGGGACGTGTGAAGACGACGATTGAAGAACA
>CAYXYA010000520.1:501-1552 GCA_964469185.1 uncultured bacterium
GGCCAACAGCCTGGGTCTTCAGGAGAAGATCAGCAAGGTTTTGGTTCCCACCGAAGAAGTGATCGAGATCAAGGATGGCAAGAAGCGCGTTTCGACAAAGAAGTTTTTTCCCGGATATGTTCTGATCGAAATGGAAATGAACAATGAAACCTTGCAGCTCATTAAAAATACACCGAAGGTCACGGGTTTTCTGGGCGGCGAGGCCAAACCGGCGCCATTATCCGAGTCGGAAGTGGAGACACTGCTGAAACAACTCGATGCGGGTACGGCCGCTCCGCGCGAAAAAATGCTGTTCCAGAAAGGCGATTCCGTCCGGATTATTGACGGACCTTTCCTGGGTTTTAACGGGGTCGTGGATGAAGTGCATGCCGATCAAAACAAGGTGAAGGTCCTGGTCAGCATTTTCGGACGGTCTACGCCGGTTGAACTGGGGTTCCTGCAGGTGGAACGGCTGTAATAAGAATTCGGCTTTGCCAAGCGGCTTGCGACGGATTAAATAGGAGGTTTTGTTGTGGCAAAAGAAGTGACAGGCATGGTGAAGCTTCAGATTCCGGCCGGTAAGGCCAACCCCGCCCCGCCGGTAGGTCCGGCTTTGGGACAGCATGGTGTGAACATCATGGAGTTTTGCAAGGCTTTTAATGCGAAAACTCAGAAGCAGGAAGGCGCGATCATCCCCGTGATCATCACGATCTATTCCGACCGGACCTTTACCTTTATCACCAAGACGCCGCCTGCATCGGATCTATTGAAGAAAGCGGCCGGCATCATCAAGGGATCCGCCATTCCGAATAAAGACAAGGTGGGCAAGGTAACGCAGCAGCAGGTGGAAGATATCGCCAAATTGAAGATGCCTGATCTCAACGCGGTGGACCTTCCGGGGGCGATCCATATTATCGAAGGAACGGCCCGCAGTATGGGCATCCAAGTGGTGAAAGGCTGACGATCGAATCATCCGGCGTCGGTCACTGTTTGAATATTATAAGGAGCCAAAATGGGCAAGAAATATCTGGCGGCAAAATCGCAGGTGGAACCGAAAGTCTATACCGTCCCT
>CAYXYA010000521.1:0-1546 GCA_964469185.1 uncultured bacterium
ACGGCGGCACCATCAGTGTCCAACGCTCGAAGGTATTGGTCCTCCACTAATAGCCGTGCGCCGATCCGCATTTTTTATTTCAATAAATTCCACCTGTTCAAATGAAAAGTGCTGAGGATTTTTCCTCGCGTCTTGCTGAGTTATGGGACCAAGACAAACCTTGGGGATCTATATATTTGAATCCCTTGCTTAAGTAAAAGACATCTCTGGAAAATTAGTTTCCTCCTTATAACAAAGGGTCGTTTGGTTTTGAGGGGGATTCGATTTGGAGCATGTCATCGAGCAGCAAATCCCCTCTGCCCCCTTTTTCAAAGGGGGTGTTATAAAAAGTGTTTTCGCTTTTATTAAGGGAGTTCAGTAATCCCCAAACCTTGGGCTGGTGATGGCCTTCTTGACGCGCAAATTTTTCAATTCTAATAACGTTATTTGTTTAAAACTTTTTTTGAGATTTTTCCATTTCACCCTTAGGTTAAACAATTACCCATTGGTCACAAAAAAAATGTCAAATTCCCTTATTTCCTGATAAACTTTGAACATAAATTCAGGATGAAAAGCACAATAAATCGTAATTATTTTCATGACAAATAATCTAGGATTCACTCTGAATTTCATTGTTTTACGCGGGTAATTGAGATTTTCGTTTTGTTTGAAATCGATATCAGGTTTTGTCAGAAATGTTGTTCGGTAATTTGAAGTTTTCTGATCTTGAAAGCTGGTTCATTTTAGGGATTTCACAACACTCAGGGCAACGCCAAATGGGCTGGGGATGAACCCCCAAAGCTCGATTTTAAATTGAATCGCAAACCGAATGAACTCGGGTTGCTCGGGAATAATGAAAAAGTTAATTGAACGATCCAACCGAATGTTTTCGGAAAGCCCTCTTAAATTTTTAAGGGCGGTTGTGGTAGTTGCTGCCTTTTTTTCAGTCCTAACTCCTTCCTGTCTTTTTGCCAACGTAGTGATTGGTCCTCCTCCACCTCAGAATGTTTTGCTCATCACCAATGGCGGCGGTAGTACTTCGATCTATGCGGATCTTCCCGCTGACCTGATCTGCGAGGGAGCGACAGTCACCATCATCGACGTTACAGGAACTTGCAGTGTCGGGCCTACCTTGACCGCCGCTGGATTGCCAACGACTGGGGCGGGCCTCGCCGCGGCCTTCGATCAGATATGGGACGTGCGCTGGCCAAGTACCGCTTGCTCTTCCATTACAGGACCTGAAACGACACCGGGTACCGACGCCTACATCTACAAAGATTATATGACCAACCGCGGAAGTCTTTGGTTGATGTTCGAGTACATCGACTTGGCCCAATATACGGGCATGGTCAACTTTATCAGTAACGTGGTCAGTACATCGCCGGTGTTCCCGACCCAATTGGGCGCGACCGATCCCTGGATATTGAACGGCCCGGGTGCCGCTTCGGCTCAAAATTTCGGCACGAACGGTCAAATTCTGGGTACCGCGGCCAGCGATCTTACTACCAACGGGTCTGGAGCTCTTCCGATCAGCATGATGGGAAGTGGTACTGCCCTGTATTTGAAC
>CAYXYA010000522.1:0-1544 GCA_964469185.1 uncultured bacterium
ATGGGGTGTGGGCAGATTTCGGACAGTGCGGGCAAGGCGTTGCGATCCGCGCGAAGGGTCTCGGCGCAAACGTTATCGTTACGGAAGTGAAATCCACAGCCGCTCTCAAAGCGACGCTGGAAGGCTTCCGCGTGATGAAAATGGATGAAGCGGCAAAGATTGGCGATATCTTCATCACCGCCACAGGAGTAAAAGACGTTATCGTTGATCGGCATTTAAAAGTGATGAAAGATGGCGCTATCGTATGCAACACGGGACATTATGATTGCGAAATCAATCTGACACATCTCGACAAGTTAAAAAAGAGCGTGCGCGAAGTGCGTGCCAATAATGAAGAATATGTTTTGAAAAACGGTCGCCGCATTTATGTATTGGCAAAAGGACGTTTAGTGAATCTCGCTGCCGCGGAAGGACATCCTTCAGAAGTGATGGATATGTCATTCGCCAATCAGTTTATGTCCCAGCTTCGACTTGCCGAGCTTTACAAAAAAGGAAAGAAGCTGGAGAACAAAGTGTACGATATTTCTCCCGAACAGGATCAGGAAATAGCAGGCGTGAAGCTCGCCACGATGGGTTACAAGATTGATAAGCTGACTCCCGAGCAAGTCAAATATCAATCCGATTATTCGGCTGGGACGTAATTAAAAGCTTTTACAAAAAAACATAACACACCCCGTTGGACGGGGCAGGAAGACCACAGAGAAAACAAAAAAGATTTTTATCCTCGAAGAGCACGAAGGAAAACTAAAAAGTAGGGGCGTATTGTCCCGAAGGGATTCCGTTGGAACAATACGCCCCTACAAAAAGAATCTTTTCAATCTCCGTGTTCTCTGTGAAAAGTTTTTTAGTATCAACCATCACGCGTTTTTTTAGATAGGTTTCAACTGCTTTTGCAATTCAATAAAGGAATAATGAATGATCGGACGCATTTGGCACGGTTGGACTACCATAGGCAACGCTGATACCTATGAAAAACTGTTGAGGTCAAAAATCCTTCCCGAGATTCATCGTATTGCCGGATACAAAGGAGCCTATTTACTCCGTAGGAATTCACACAACAGCGTCGAATTCATTACTCTGACTTTTTTTGAATCAATGGAAGCAGTTCGAGCGTTCGCCGGCGAGGATTACGAGGTTGCTGTTGTGCCGCCGGAGGCGAGAACACTTCTTTCTAAATTCGACGAGCGGTCGGTGCATTTTGAAGTCCTTATGCAGCCGGATTAATAATAGTTGAACAATAAACAACATCAAGTTTGGTTTGATAAAGCATCCTGCAAACAGCGGGATGCTTTTTGTTTGACTAAAAAATATCGAACAATCTTCCAGCGGTTTAAAACTTTGTACGTAGAGCGAACTTTAGTTCGCTAACCCATGTGGCGAGCTGAAGCTCGCCCTACAAATAGAACCCCTTTATAGCTTAAAAATGGGATATTGTTTATCTTTAACTATACTTATAGTGCCATCGTAAGGAGGAATTTTATGAACACCAAGGGTCTGGTCGCAGAATTGATCGGAACATTTGCGCTTGTTTTCGTTGGAATAGG
>CAYXYA010000523.1:0-1542 GCA_964469185.1 uncultured bacterium
GCGTCACTTCCAAGAGTTCATCGTCCTGGATGTATTCCAAGCACTGTTCCAACGAAAAGATCGTGGGAGGTTCCAGCGTCAAGGCCTCATCCGAGGACTTGCTGCGCATGTTGCTCAAATGTTTAGTTTTACAAGGATTCACCGCGATATCGTTTTCACGGGTGTGTTCCCCGACGATCATGCCCTCATAAACTTGTGTCCGGGCGGTGAGAAAAAACCTTCCGCGGTCGGACAACTGGAACATACCGTAAGCGGCGGTGATCCCAGCCTCAAAAGCCACCAACACTCCCCGGCCCCGGCCCCCGATATCGCCTTTGTACTCGCCGTACCCGGCGAAAACGTGATGCATGATGCCCTCGCCCTTGGTGTCCGTCAAAAACTCGGTCCGGAAACCCAAAAGACAGCGGGAGGGTATATAGAACTCAATGCGGGTCGTGACCTCAGAAAGAGGGGTCATGTTCTTCATCTCACCTTTGCGCGCGCCCAATTTTTCCATCGCCACACCCACCGAATTGTTTGGAATGTCGATGATCAGGTTTTCATAGGGTTCCTGGATCTTGTCGTTGACCTTTTTGAAAATGACATGCGGACGGGACACTTGGAACTCATAACCTTCCCGGCGCATAGTCTCGATCAAAATACCCAGATGCAATTCACCGCGGCCCGCGACCTCAAAAGCATCCGGGCTATCCGTATCGCTGATCTTCAATGTCGGATTCGCCTCAGCTTCCTTATATACGCGGTCCCTCAAATGGCGGGAGGTGATGTACTTGCCTTCTTTGCCCGCGAAGGGGCTGTTATTGATGGAAAAGATCATCGACATGGTCGGTTCATCGATGGTGACAGGCGTCAAAGCCTCCGGCTGAACGCTGGATGCCACCGTTTCGCCGATTTGAACGTCTTCCAGGCCCGCCAGGAGAATGATATCTCCCGCCGACGCTTCCAGACACTCAGCCTGCTTGATGCCCTGATAGTTGAAAAGCTTAGTGGCATTGCTGGCCACCTTGCGGCCGTCCAGCTTGATCAACGTGATGGGGTCGTTCAATTTGATGGTTCCCCGGCGGATGCGGCCAACGGCCATACGACCAAGGTATTCGTTGTAGGAAGTTGTCGTCACCAACATTTGGAAAGGACCTTCCGTGTCCTCCTCGAGAGGCTTGAAATAACTCACGATGGTCTCGAACAAGGGTTTTAGATCGACCCCGGGCTTTTCCAAATCGAAGGTGGCTTTACCCTCGCGTGCGATGGCGTAAATAATGGGATATTCGATCTGGTGTTCATTCGCGCCCAAAGCGATGAAGAGGTCCAAAACCGCGTCCACCACCTCATGAGGGCGGGCGTCGCCCCTGTCGATTTTGTTGATAACGACGATAGCCGGCAGGTTCTGCTCCAAGCTTTTGCGCAAAACGAATTTGGTCTGGGGCAGAGGACCTTCCGCCGCGTCCACTAATAAGAGGATACCGTCCACCATAGAAAGGATACGTTCCACTTCCCCGCCAAAGTCGGCGTGACCGGGCGTGTCGACGATGTTGATCTTCACAC
>CAYXYA010000524.1:0-1542 GCA_964469185.1 uncultured bacterium
TCCAGGCTAAAACCATTTCTATTACGGTTTTCCAACGGATTCCTTTTCTATTTTTTAATCCCATTCCGATAATTGCGCCCGACGCGACATGGGTGGTCGAAACCGGCAAGCCGAGGTTGGCAGAAGTCGCCACCAAAAAAGAAGTCACTACATTGGCAGAAAATCCTTCAATATGGTTCATCCGGGTCACTTTCTCAGCGAGCATTTCGGTAACTTTCCTTCCGGCCATATAACTTCCAATGCCCATTGCCACAGACGAAGCCAGGAAATAATAAAAAAGGTGGTTGGAAGGGCTTGAAGTTGATAAAGATAGGAACATTCCCAATGCTACGATTTTCGGGGTATCATTTAATCCCCGCGCAAAACTGGTTAAGCCGCTTGTCAACCAATGGAAGCTATCGACGTTGAGTTTTAACGCCTGAACCTGGCCGGAACAATCCTCAACCGGGGAAACAACCGGGAGCGTTTCTCCCTGGGATATGGAGACTTTCGAAATCCCCCCTTTTTGATTCACCATCAGGAAAGAAGGTTGGATGGGGATTAAGCAAAAACAATGACCTTTCCATTTTCCAAATGCGGTTCGTAACACCGGGAATAAAAGAAAGATCAAACCGAATGAAATCACAGGACTAAAAAGGAGCGGGATGACGATTTTTTTGTAAAGCGATGTCCAGACAATCGCCTGGCTCCCGTACATCGCCAAACCGGAACCGACTAAGGCGCCCACAATCGAATGGGTAGTCGAAACGGGGAGGCCAATCTGCGAGGCAAATCCCACCCAGGCCAACGCACCAAACAATACCGAAATCGGGAACAAAATGCCAAAGGGCTGGTTGATTGAAACAATCCCAGTGGAAATAGTCTTAACCATCCCAACTGCCAAAATGGAACCCATTAACGCGCCTGTTACGGTCCATACCGTTCCCCAGACCAGAGCTTTCTTGTAATCTGTGACGCCGCTCCCGACCAGCGTGGCAATCCCTTTTGAAACATCATTGGCCCCATTAACAAATGCGAGGATTACCATTAAAAGCGGAATAATCCATTCAAATCCATTCATTTATTTTCCTATGGATCGTCAACAACAGGATAAGTTTCTTCACCTTAATAGTTACCTTAAATTGTTGAATTGGGTCAAGCTTTAATAGCTTTTTAATATACGGAAAAGAATGCAAATAGAAAGATTACATTTTCTGGAAAGAGCGTCAGGCCCAGAGTTCAGGAAAGACACTTGTTACGCAGTAACAAATTCCTTTTTAAAAAACTTCAGAATGTGATGAAAATTCGATAGAAGAAAAATCTGTTAATTTTACAAGCAATTGATTATAATACAAAATCTTCCAAAGCGCCCGTAGGTCAAGCTGGATTGGAGCCACAAAGCTTGCCTCGGCACGCATCTGCAGTGTCGATAAGGTTTTTAAATGGGTGGTTGTTTTGGGAGCGGTTTAGCAGCGGACATCAGGTTTTCAAAAGGTTCATCTAAAAACGCGCCCGTAGCTCAGCTGGATAGAGCATCAGACTACGAATCTGAGGGTCGGGGGT
>CAYXYA010000525.1:0-1541 GCA_964469185.1 uncultured bacterium
TTTTTTTTTTTTTTAAAACCTCTTCCGCCGGCTTCCGCCAAGGCTCTGCATTCGTTTCTTTTTGCTCCGCTAGATTTTCTTGAAGCAAAGAGCGGCAAAGCCGGTTTAGCGAAGTATGTTGTTTTTGTGCCTTTTCCGCTAACCTTTCATGCAAAGCAGGGGGTAGGCGTAGCACAAATTTGCCGGAGTGGTTACTCATAGTACTATAGTATCAATAATGAGGTTTTTAGCAAGCGAAAAAATGGTTGGGTCGGGGTTGGGTAGAAAGCCTTCAAATCATAAGGGGTTCAGGGGCATTGGCAAATTTCAAGTGAGCCTTTGTCATATCCGCTTCCTATCCCCCTTGTTGTGAAGGCTTGGGGTTTTGATTTCACGGCGTTTAGTATGGATATTATCTCCTCACACTAGTGTCCGGTCAAAATTGAAACAGTGATAGCTGGCTTAGGCCAATGTTAGCGCATCTTTCCTTTGGGGCATCATTCCAAATACTTGTCAGATCACGATTTGCGAACAATACAACCGTCAAAGCCGCCATGAGAGCTGGAATTCCCCAACCCAGTTTCGATTGAAACTTAACCAGCATCAGTAAAAGATACGCGATCAACGCCACCCAAATCTGCGCTTTTACCGCATTGACGCTGGTCCCAAGGAATTTCTTGACCTGAAGTTGTTGCTTCATTGTCTTGAAGAAAAGTTCCACTTGCCACCTAGCTTTGTAAAGGGCGCAGATTGTCCTGGCCGCTAAATCAAATCGATTCGTAAAAAAAATGTACTTGTGTCCGGTTTCCGGATCCCGATACGACACTTTGCGCAATTTCCCCTCGTATTTCTTGTTCTTGAGCCGGATTGTTTGGTCGGCGATGAGTCCCTGTGTCCGGTCTACCTTGCGGCATTCGCGCACCTTGTGGTCGCAACCCCGCTTCATTCTTGTGACAAAAAACACTCCGGTTTGGGTCAATTTCCACATCCACTCGAAGTCGACGTAGCCCCGATCCATGATCAAGAGCGTACCAGGGGCAAAGGAAATCTTCCTAGCGGCCTTCACGTCGTGCTTTCTCCCCTCGGTTAAGACCATCACCGTGGGAAGATCACCGGCGATGTCGACGGCCATGTGCAACTTCATCGCGCCTTTGCCGTGATGGAACTTGGCCCACGGGGACAGCTCCAGACACAGCTCAATAGTCGTGGAATCCAGCGCCAGAACGGGGCCTTTGAGCTTGAGCTTGTTTCGGGGCGCCAACCGTTGCACTTTGGGCAGGAGATGGTAAAAAGCTTTCTCGAAAATACGGGAATCCCTCTTGTCGTTGGCATCGGACAGGGTCGAACGGTGGATCTCGTAGGCGATCCTCAAGTGATAGAGTTTCGTTTTCACGCCTTTGAGACCGGCTTCGATGGCGCGAAGTGAGTTGTGTCCGGTCAACTGGCCGAACAGAAGGCCAACAAACTGGGCCCAGCAGGAAAGACGTCTGACTTTCTTGTCGCCTTGATATTGAATGACCCCTTCTTCGAACTCGTGACGAGGAATCCATTGCAGAAGCTGA
>CAYXYA010000526.1:0-422 GCA_964469185.1 uncultured bacterium
CACCAACCGCGACCTCAATTACTTCCGAAAGCAGATGGCGGCCATCCCAACCGATGAATATATCGACCGCGTCTTCTCGTTATCTGGAGTCGAAACCGTGGTCATGACCAACGACCCTTTCGACGAAACGGAACGCGCGGTTTGGGAAAAGGGGTTCATACGGGATAAGCGTTTCAAAGCCGGTCTTCGATTGGACCTTTTACTGCTCTCCTGGGAAAAAGCCTGGCCGTGTCTAAAGACCATGGGATATTCGGTTGAGGAAAAACTCACGCCCGGAACGCTCAAGGAAGTTCGGCGTTTCCTCTCCGATTGGATCACCAAGCTGGACGCCCTCTACCTGATGGTCTCCTTCCCGCCACCTTTCGCTTACCCCGGCTCTTCCACGACTTCAAGACTCCTGATCGAAGCGGTCCTGCCGGCGT
>CAYXYA010000526.1:432-1540 GCA_964469185.1 uncultured bacterium
TCTCCTGTGGATACTCTTGAACAGCTTTGCCGCGACTTCCCCCAGAACAAATTCATGGCCACCTATCTTTCGCGGGAGAATCAACACTCCCTCGCGGTCGCCGCGCGGAAATTCAAGAACCTGATGGTCTTCGGCTGTTGGTGGTTCCTGAACATCCCCTCCCTCATGGAAGAAATAACCCGCATGAGACTGGAACTGCTAGGCACCAGCTTCATCCCCAATCACTCGGACGCTCGGGTCTTGGACCAACTGATCTATAAGTGGGACACGACACGGGAAGTCCTGCATAAGGTCCTAATGGAAAAATATGTGGTTCTTCTGAGAACCGGCTGGTCACTTACAGAAGAGGAGATAAAGCGCGACGTTGAAGGTATGTTTAAAGGCAATTTCAAGGAGTTCTTAAAATGAAAAAGTTATCCTTATTTCTATTCGCCTTAACGACAGGTCTCTCCGCCCAAACCTATCAACCGCCCGTCAATCACCGTCAGCTTCTGGACCTTAACCAGGGCTGGAAGTTTACCAAAGGCAACCCGCCTGAAGCATCCGACCCGGGTTTCGAGGACGCTTCCGCCCTCAAGATCGACCTGCCTCACAGCTGGAATAACCTGGATGGCCAGGACGGCGGCTGTGACTATTACCGCGGTATCGGCTGGTATCACCGGCATTACAAGGTGGACGCCCAAACCGCCGGCAAACGTTTCTTCCTTCAGTTTGACGGAGCCAACCAAGTGACCCACGTTTACGTGAACGGCCATGACGCCGGGACGCACATCGGCGGCTACGCTGCTTTCGATTTCGACGTAACACCCTACATTCTGCCGGGAGCCGACAACGTCATCGCGGTCTCGGTGGACAACTCGGACAACCCCGACATGGCGCCGCTTTCCGCGGACTTTACTTTTTTCGGCGGCATTTATCGGCCTATGCGACTGGTCGTCACCGACCCCGTCCATATCACGCTTCTGGATCACGGCTCGCCCGGCATATACCTCCTGCCCTCCCACGTATCGAAAGATTCAACGGACTTAACGGTGACCATCAAAACAGTGAATGACGATTCCTTGGCCCAGCCCGTGACCGCCTCGGCGGTCGTTGTGGACGCCGCGGG
>CAYXYA010000527.1:0-1536 GCA_964469185.1 uncultured bacterium
ACCAAAAAGATAATGAAAAACTTTTAGATGCACTGATCGCCTTGAGGGATCTCGGGAATACCCTGATTGTGGTCGAACACGACGAGGCGACAATGAAGCGCGCGGACTTTCTTGTCGATATGGGGCCGGGCGCCGGCAAGCACGGCGGGCGCATTGTGGCGGCGGGTCCGCCGGCGGAGGTGATCCAAAACCCCGATTCTTTGACGGGCAGGTATTTGAGCGGCCAAATAAAGATCCAAACACCAAAAAAACGCAGAAGCACTCGCGGATCGAAAAAGATAATGATCAAAAAAGCAGCGGCGAATAATATTAAAAACTTGGATGTGGAAATTCCTCTGGGCGTTTTTACCTGTGTCACGGGAGTATCGGGCTCCGGTAAGAGCACGCTTATTGATGAAATTTTATTCAAGGGACTCTCAAAAAAGATCTATAGGTCCAAACAAACCCCTGGGAAACACACGGCGATCTTGGGTGCTGAGGCGATCGATAAGATCATCGAGATCGACCAGTCGCCGATCGGCCGTACCCCGCGCTCGAACCCGGCGACCTATACCGGGCTTTTCGGGCCGATCCGGGATATTTTTTCAAAACTTCCGGACTCCCGAATGCGCGGTTATCAGCCGGGACGGTTTAGTTTCAATGTGAAAGGCGGGCGCTGTGAAACCTGCGAAGGCGATGGCGTCAAGACCATCGAAATGCATTTTTTACCCGACGTTTATGTGACTTGTGAAATTTGTAAGGGCAAGCGTTTTAACGAGCAGACGCTTGAGGTGCGTTATAAAGGAAAATCCATCGCCGATGTTTTGGCGATGAGCGTGGAGGAAGCGCTCCATCTTTTTAATAATGTGCCGATGGTCAAGTCCAAGCTCCAAACGCTGCACGATGTGGGGCTTGATTATATTGAGCTGGGGCAGGCGGCAACGACGCTTTCGGGAGGCGAGGCTCAGCGGGTCAAATTGTCCACGGAACTTTCCAAACGGGCGACCGGCCGTACCTTTTATATTTTAGATGAGCCGACCACCGGCCTTCATTTTGCGGACATTGACCGGCTTCTCAAAGTGCTGCAGACACTGGTGGACCAGGGGAATAGCGTGCTCGTGATCGAACATAATCTGGACGTGATTAAAGCTGCGGACTATATTATTGATCTAGGTCCCGAGGGTGGGGACAAGGGAGGCGAGCTTGTCGCTACCGGTTCGCCGGAAGAAGTGGCGAAGCATCCGCACTCGTATACGGGAAAATTTTTGAAGGAAGTTTTAAAATGAATCTAACGAAAGCGGCTCTAGAAGCGCGCATCTTCCTCGATCGCTGCAAGAGTATGCTCCTCGGAAGAAGACACGCTTCTCCCGCCGCTAGTGTTTATTTATCATTTCGAATCATTCTCATAGTTCTAGTGATCTTTACGCGTCCTGTCTTTGCGGAGGTGAGTGACGGAAAAGAAGAAGCGCTCTATTGGACGGCAGAGGCTTATTTTAATGCAAAGGATTATCCCTCGGCGGTCAAATCCTATTCTGACTTTATTGAAAAATACCCTTC
>CAYXYA010000528.1:0-1531 GCA_964469185.1 uncultured bacterium
TCACCAAGGCTTTGGAATCGGCGGGATACCCGGCGGTTCTAGTGGAGCCCGGCATCCAAGGCGCCCGTAACGCGAGGGCACGGGGGATAGGATCGGTGGTTTGCGCTTCCTTTCAAGATGCCGGTTTTGGGGACCGGACAATCCCCGCGATCGGGCTTTTTGACGTGATCGAGCACATTGAGGATGACCGCTCATTTTTGCGGGATCTAAGATCCAAATTGATCCAAGACGGCCGGTTGTATGTGACTGTTCCAACCTGTTCCTGGCTTTGGTCGGAAGAGGACCGCCATTTTGGCCATTACCGGCGGTACACCCGGAATAGTATTTGCGATCTGTTGACGAGCGCGGGTTTTAAGATCGACTTCGCCTCTTATTTTTTCTCTTTCCTGGTCATTCCGATCCTGCTGGGTCGAGCGCTTCCTTATCGGCTGGGCCTGGGCCCTGAACGGACGGCTGAGAATGAAATGGGGGAACATACGGTCGATCAAGGTTTTGCCCGGTCCACTTTGAGGTGTTTCATGGATTGGGAGACCGGCCGGATGAAAAGGAAAGCCCCTGTTGCTTTTGGATCCAGTTGTTTAATAGCGGCAAAATCCTGATTCTGCAGGGTTCTTTGTTCGTTGACGCTGGGGAAGACGCACTCTTATCATGAATCGGCTTTGATCGTTTGCGATCAATCGTGGATCTTAGGCGGAATAATGAAAAATATTAATATCGGTCTTTTGGTCGCCGGTGTAAAAGGATTGAATTTCCTCAAGGCGTTCCCGTTGGATACTCCGATCGATTTTGTGGCTTCTTATCCCTCGACGGACTTGCAATGTCAACCGGTGGATGAGGTTCAGTCTTACTGCCGGCAAAGAGGAACCCGATACTTTGACGCTAAAGCATTGAACGACTCGATCCTTGATTCGGCCGATGTTGTGTTCGTGGCCGGATGGCAATTCCTTTTGAATGTGTCGCCGGAAAAGCTGGTCATTTTGCACGATTCGCTTTTACCCCGTTTTCGGGGCTTCTCGCCGACGATCAACGCCCTCATTTGCGGGGAGAAAAAAATGGGCGTGACCGCTTTTAAGCCGGTGGAAGTGGCGGACGCGGGCCCGATCTACCATCAAGTGGTTCTGCCGGTCAAATATCCAGCGAAGATCGGGGATGTTTATAACCGCCTGGGAAGCTGTTACGCCCGTTGCGCCGTAAAAGTTTTGGAGATGATGCGCGCGGGGAAACTGAAATGCAAACCCCAAGATGAAAAAAGAGCGACTTACAGCATCTGGCGCCGTGAGAAAGATTTTTTTGTCGATTGGAACGAGAGCGCCGAGGCGATCCGGCGTTTTGTCGACGCTTTATGGTGGCCCTACGCGGGCGCGAGAACGGTTTATGACCGTAAAGTCATTTTGATCAACGAGGTTGAACGAATATCGGATCGGAAATTCGAACTGCGGCATCCTGGAAAGATCTGGGTCATTACCTCGAATCGCCCGGAAGTGATCTGCGGAAGCGGCATGATTCGTATCCTTTCGGCCAAAAATCTTGA
>CAYXYA010000529.1:0-1516 GCA_964469185.1 uncultured bacterium
GAGCTTCAGCGTTACACACGCCGAGTCCTGAACGCCTGCCAAAAAATAAAAAGAAAACTGGGACACAGCCCCACGCATTTCGAGGCCCTGACCGCCATCGCTTTTTGCTGGTTTCAGGAGCAAAAGGTGGATTGGGTGGTCCTAGAAACGGGATTGGGAGGGAGGTTGGACGCGACGAATGTCATCGAGTCCCCGGCGATTTGTCTCATCACGCCCATCGGGTTGGAGCACCAGAACATCTTGGGGAAGACCATTCAAAAGATAGCGGGAGAAAAGGCGGGTATCTTGAAGCCGGGTTCTTTCGCGGCCACGGTCCAATATGACCCAGCGGCCCTGAAGGTGATCGAGAAGGCCGCGAGGGAAAAAGGTGTAGAGTTTTGGCGGGGCGGGAAAGAATTCAAATTCCGAAAAATCCGCGGAGGGTTTCATTGGGAAGGGTCGGGGCTTACGCGGGACTTCAAAATTCCCCACTTGCCCGAGCATCAAATGGTTAACGCGGCTTTGGCTTTAGCGGGCATTCAGGCATTGAAGAGCCAGGGCGTGAGAGCCGAGGCTTCCTTAATCCAAAGATCTTTATCGGCGATGAGTTTTCCGGGGAGGCTTGATGAGATCGGACGAAAACCCCTTATCTTGCTCGATGGCGCGCACAATCCCGATGGAGCCAGGACTTTGGCGGCTTATTTACGGGGGCGGTATCCGGGCCGCCGCTGGATCCTTTTGAACGGATTTTTAAGGGATAAAGACCACGCTTCTTTCATCCGGTTTTTGAGACCCTTGACCGCGCTGTCCATCGCGACCGAACCTCCAAGCGAGAGGGCTGAAAAGGCGACCACTATTTTCAAAGCGTGGGAAAGAGAAGGGGTAAAATCCATCTGTGTTCAAGATTGGAACCGGGCTTTGGTTCTGGCGCTCACTAAGTTGAGGGCCGGCGGACCGGGAACGTCCCTGTTGATCACAGGCTCCCTTTATTTGGTAGGGAATTGCAGGGAAAAGTTGGTAGGATTGCGGGGCTTGGAAAAGATCTGAGACTTCATTAAAGGAAAATCCGTGGCGACCCAAAAGAAAACACCCGTTCTTTCGATCATCGTTCCCGTTTATAACGAGGAAAAAACCGTTCTCCCGCTCCTCGCGAAGGTCCGGTCGGTGCGTTTGATGGGATTGAAAAAGCAGATCATCGTCGTGAATGACGGCTCGAGCGACGGCACCGCCGCGATGTTGAAAAAGGTCAAGGACCGCTCCATCGAGATCTATCACCATGATAAGAACAGGGGCAAGGGCGCGGCGATCCGCACGGCTATCCCCCATACCACAGGGGATTACGTCGTCATCCAGGACGCGGACCTGGAATACGATCCCGCGGACTACGAGAAACTCTTGATCCCACTTTTGAAAGGCTCCGCCGACGTCGTTTACGGGTCTCGCTTTCTGGGGGTTCACCGGGCATTCTTGTTCTGGCATTACGTCGGCAACAAGTTCCTGAACCTGGTGACGAACATTCTCTACAACACGATCCTGA
>CAYXYA010000530.1:0-1513 GCA_964469185.1 uncultured bacterium
GACTCTGTCGCCTTGGAAAGAAGGTGGTGGGGTGACCCCAAATAACCGGATCAAAGCCTTATTCCAAAAATTTCGAGCTCATAAAATCGATGCCCTATGGGTCAGCTCCTGGCCCAATGTCAGCTACTTGAGCGGCTTTAAAGGCACGGAGTCCTGGATACTGGTGGGCCCCCGGGGGCTTTATTTCATCACTGATTCCCGCTACTACGAACAGGCCCAGAAAGAAGCCAGAGGTTTCCAAATTATTCTAAGGGACAAGAAAAGTGTCTTTGAAATAGCCCGGGATCTCGTGCGGAAACTGCGCATCAAAAAACTGGGTTTTGAGACGAACATCGTCACCCATTCGTTTTTTCAAAAGCTTGAGCATTCTGTCGGAAAAGAAAAGTTGACGGCATGCTCGGAACTCGTGGAGTCCTTAAGAGAAATCAAAGACAATTTTGAGATCAGCCGGATTAAAAGATCCGCGGCCATTGCGGTGAAAGGCTATCATTATGTGCGCCAAACCGTCAGGCCCGGCATGAAGGAAAGAGAGGTGCAGGGAAGGTTGGAGCATTACACTAAATCCTTAGGATCCGAACGACCCGCCTTTGACATCATCATAGCCGCAGGCGCCCGATCCTCGATGCCTCATTCTCAAACCAACGAAACCCTCATCCGGGACAATCAACTCGTGCTCGTGGACATGGGGGTGGTCTTCGAGGGGTATCATTCGGATTTGACCCGTCCTCTATTTTTAGGTAAAATGAGCCCCTTGCAAAAAAAAATCTACTCTGTGGTCTGGGATGCTCAACGCGCCGGTATTGCCAAGGTGGCCCCCGGCGTAGCGGCCAAAGACGTGGACGCGGCCTGCCGGAGTTTCATTCAGAAAAAAGGGTATGGCGAATACTTTGGCCATGGCACCGGCCACGGCGTGGGGCTTGAAATTCACGAGGCGCCCACGGTTTCCTCACGCAGCCAAACCATCCTGAAGCCCGGCATGGTCATCACCGTGGAGCCGGGGATATATCTGCCGGGGAAATTTGGCGTCCGCATCGAAGACATGGTGCTTGTGACGCAAAACGGACATGAGGTATTGACACGTGATCTCGACCAGCCAGTTTAAATCAGGCGTCATCATCAAGTACAATAACGACCTGTGTGAAATTCTGGAATTTCAGCTTGTCAAAATGCAGCAGCGCCAGCCGATTGTGCGCACCAAACTCAAAAACATCAAGACGGGCAACGTGCTGGAGCCGGCGTTTCGCTCCGGCGATAAATTTGAAGAAGTCTATCTGGAAGAAAAACCCATTCAGTACCTTTACCATGAGGGGGACAAATATCATTTTATGGACTCCGAATCCTACCACGAGGTGGTCGTGGGCAAAGCGCTCCTGGCGGACAAAATTAATTTTTTAAAAGACAACTCCGAAGCGGTGGGTAAATTTTCCGATGAAGAACTGATCTCGGTGGAGCTTCCGGTGTCGGTGGTTTTAGAAATCACCGAAACAAAGCCCGGAATCAGAGGCGACACCGC
>CAYXYA010000531.1:0-1508 GCA_964469185.1 uncultured bacterium
CGAGACGTATGCTCTGGGTGACCGGCTTTTCCAATATCTCACCCGACATCGCGCGCAATCCCTGGCGGATAACGACCTGATAATCGACGTTCGGCTGGAATTCAGCCTTCAATACCGCGTAACAATATTCGGTCTCCACTTTGAAAGGGACCGCTGGACGGATCGTCACGTTGTTCCTCACTTGGTCAGAGGAAGCGGGCAGGGTGAAGAGGGCGGAGATCATTGTCTCGCCCGGGGCATGGTGAAGTTTGACCTCCTGGACCTCCATCCTGGGTTTGGCGGGCAAGACAATGGTCTTCTCAAATCCGTTCCCCAACGGCCTTCCGCAGTCCACGCAGGAAAGCGCGGACGCGATGACGACTTTCAGGACCTGGTCATCGTGCTCCCGTTGAAAGCCTCCCGCCTTGAAGAAAAATCGTGTCGGCAGAGTTCCCTGCTCCAGCCCGAATCGAAGCTGGGCGCCTTGGTTGAAAACGGTCAGGTTCTGCTTGAGGATGTTCATGTCCACTGGATAATTGAATTCCAACTCCCCGACCAATTCTTTCTCACTGCCCTTCACCAAGTCATAGGTGTAAAAAAGCCGGCTGGCCACCACCTTCAAAGGCTCGGTCGAGAAGGAGGTCTTCGCGCTTCCCTGTAAATGGATCTGCTGGCACTTCAAGCCGTCGGTCCTTAACCGCACGGTATAGGTGGTAGCGGGCTTCAAGGGAGCCTGCGGCGTAAAAACGAGGGTGGTCGAGTCTTCCAGCCGGGTGGTGCCTGGTAAAGGAGGCTCGATCTGAAAAGCCGAGTCCAAGGAAGTGGAGACCGAGACGTTGCCGGAGAACTTGGCGCGGATGACGGTGTTGGGGGAGGTCACCGTTCCCCGCGGCGTGAAGCTGATGATGTGGGTGGTAAAGGTATCATAAAGGAAGCTCAGCAGGATCCAACCGCCGGCCAAGAGGAGAAGGATCAACGCGGCTTTACGCACGAGCGGCACCCGGGTCACCCGGGTCAAAGCGTTCCAGAAAACACCGCCGGCTTTTCGGAACAGCCTTCCGGTCTTTTGGACCCAAGGGAGGCTTTGAAATGAGTTCATCTTTTCCCGGAAACCCGCTTTTTTCCCGCCAGGCCGGCTGTGAGCGGCCCCCAAAGAATCATATTTCCAAGCCGAATAGAGGACCAAAACCTGGAAGGGCCAAACGAAACTGCGCTGAAAGAGCGCGTAGACGATCGGCAAGAAAGCATAGATCCATATCCAAGCAGCTAAATTTCGATTTTCCTTTTCGTGGATCTTTTCCCCGAAGAAGAGGAAAAGAGCGGTCAAAAAAAGATGACATCCCAAGAGCCAATAAGCGTGCTCGGCGAAAAACGGCGGATAATAGGCATAGAGGGTAAAACACAAACAAGTGAAGGTATAAAAAAGTAAGGTCCTCAATAAATTCGGAGGCAGTTTGAAATGGACCCGCATCTGGCTGGTCGCGACCGTCAAGGTCAGGAGAGTGATGAATAGCACCATCGCGTTAGGA
>CAYXYA010000532.1:0-1505 GCA_964469185.1 uncultured bacterium
CGAATGATGCTGTACCCGCCGAGACTTTTCAGAACACCGGCATGAAGCATGGAAGCGGCCGTAGGAGCTGAACCGTATCCATCTGGCGACCAGGTGTGGAATGGAAAGAGCGCCGAAATGACCCCGAAGCCGATGAACAGAAGCGGGAACCAGGTATTTTGAAAACTCGGGCTAAGAGCGGTTTGGGAAAGATCCGACAGCGCCCGGATGTCAAAGGTGTGGACGTTGGAGGTGAAATAGATCGCCAAAAAGCCGACCAGCATGAAAGCGGAACCCGCCAACAGATAAACCGTCAGTTTCATGGCCGCGTATTCCCTGCGTCCCGTTCCCCAGATACCGACGAGAAGGTACATCGGCAAGACCGCGAACTCATAGAAAAGGAAGAAGAAGAACAGATCGATACTTTCATAAGCCCCGGCGACACCGCCGACCAGAAGCGAGAAGAAAATGAAATACTCTTTTTTGCGGAGGGAGATATTCCACGAGATCAGTGACCCCGCGAAGTAAACGCACGCCACCAGAAGGACCATCAGGGTGCTCATACCATCCACACCCAAGAGATAGCTGATGCCGAGATTTTTAAGCCAAGGTACGGACTCAACGAACTGGAAACCCCCGAGGTTGTTTTGATAGGAAAAGAAAAGGCTGGCGCCGATGCCCAATTCGAAGGAGGCGAACACCAAGCTGACCCAGCGCGTGAACTTTTCCGGCAGGGCCAAAATGAAAAAAGCCGATAGGATCGGGACAACAATAAAGGATGTCAAAACGGGCAAAGCGCTGGAGTCTTGCGGGCCGTGAAAAATACCGAACGCGGCGAAAAACGGAACCAGAATGGCGGACAATACTGGAAACATGCTTTCTTTCCTCCGGGAACTTTTAGAAACTGGTCAGCATGAAAATGACGGCAACCGCGCCAAAAACCACCAAAGCGTAATTTTGAACATACCCCGTCTGCGTCAACCTCAATAAACCGCCCATCTTTTGGGCGATCCATCCGGTCCCATCCACCATCCCGTCGTCGACCATCTCGTCGTCGAACCATTTGAGGACCGTGGCCAGCCCGAAGAGGAAGTATTTCACCAGCCATCCGTAAAATTCATCGACATAATATTTATTCTTCAGCAAGAGATAGATGGGTTTGAAAGTTTCGGCGGTCTTTTCGGCGGACAGGACTTTCCAATAATAGAAAGACGCGGAAAGCAGTATCCCGCAGATGGCGACCGCCAGGGAACCCCAGGCCATCGTCCAATTGAAAACCTCTTCATGGTACTCGCCGTAATGAACGAATTTGGAGTAGCCGTCGAAACCCGGCAGGTTGAGCCAGCCCACGCAGATGGACAGCACGGCCAGGACCATCAAGGGAAGGGTCATGGAGATAGGCGACTCATGGGCGTGATCATGAGCGTGATGCTCGCGGGGCTCGCCGGTAAAGACGACGAAGAACAACCGGAACATATAAAATGCCGTCAGGAAGGCCGTGAAGACCGCGCCATAGTACAAGATCA
>CAYXYA010000533.1:0-1505 GCA_964469185.1 uncultured bacterium
GGATTCTTTATGGGGCAGGGCTTTTAGCGACGATTTTAGTGACAGTTTTTGTTACAAATATCGCTAAGAAGGTGCTCGCGGAGAAAATTTCATGACTCTCATTGAGCCATTGGATTCATATAACAAAACACTTCTTTCCAATGTCCATCCAGCGAATTGGACGAATCCAACGCCCGCTTCTGGTTACAACTTGGTTGTGGTTGGTGCGGGAACCGCGGGGCTCGTATCCGCAGCCGGTGCGGCGGGGCTCGGCGCTAAAGTCGCTCTCGTCGAAAAAAATCTCTTGGGCGGTGATTGTCTCAATATGGGTTGCGTGCCGTCAAAAGCGCTCATTCGTTCTTCCAGGGCGGCGGCGGAAGCGAAAGAAGCGGGGCGGTTTGGCGTGACGGTGAAAGGTGATGTGGAAGTGGATTTTTCCGCTGTCATGGAAAGAATGCGAAAAATAAGAGCGGGAATCAGCCATCATGATTCGGTTGAGCGATTTAAAGGTTTGGGGATTGATGTATTTATCGGTGATGCGTACTTTACAGGGCCGGATCGCGTCGAAGTAGCAGGGAAAGCGCTTCGTTTCAAGAAGGTTATTATCGCAACTGGTGCCAGAGCCGTGCGACCTAAGGTTGAAGGATTGGCGGAAGCGGGATACCTTACCAATGAGAATGTATTTTGGCTTACCGAAAAACCTAAGAGACTGGCGGTGATAGGAGGCGGGCCGATCGGTTGCGAGCTGTCGCAAGCTTTTAGAAGATTTGGCTCGGAAGTGGACATTATTGAAATGGGTTCGCAGTTTTTGCCTCGTGAGGATGAAGACGCGGCCTTGATTCTTTTGGATGCATTGAAGAAAGAAGGAATAAGGATTTGGCTCAATACTTCTCTAAAGAAAGTAGTGAAAAAGGAGGGAGGCAAAGAGCTTCATCTGGAAAAAGACGGCAAATGGCAAGTCCTAATGGTTGATGAAATCTTGGTCGGAATCGGGCGCGCTCCGAACGTAGAGGAGCTGGATTTGGAAAAAGCCAAGGTTCGCTATTCCAAAACGGGCGTCGAGGTGAACGACCATCTTCAAACATCCAATCCCAATATCTACGCCGCGGGGGATATCTGCCAAAACTATAAATTCACTCACACAGCGGACGCGGCGGCGAGAATCGCGATTCAAAACGCGCTTTTTATGGGAAAGAAAAAACTGAGCGCTTTGACTGTTCCCTGGTGCACGTACACCGATCCTGAAATCGCCCACGTGGGGCTTTATGAAAAAGAAGCGAAGGCCAAAGGCATCGAAGTGACGACGTTTAAACGGACTTTAAGCGAAGTGGATCGCGCCCTTCTCGATGGAGAGGAGAATGGTTTTTTGAAAATTCATGTTAAAAAGGGGACGGATGAAATTCTCGGGGCAACCATCGTGGCACGGCATGCCGGTGAAATAATAAGCGAAATTACTCTGGCGATGGTCGGGAAAGTGGGTTTAGGAAAAATAGCAAGCGTTATTCATCCTTATCCCACACAAGCTG